>PXDR01000053.1 GCA_003566335.1 Cyanobacteria bacterium T3Sed10_344R1 | reverse complement strand
CTTTGGCATCACTCAAGGTCACAAAACCGTTACACCCCAGATTGAGCAGGGCAGCTATGAATTCTATCGCGGCTTCTTGCGAGGTTTGTTTGACGCAGATGGCAGCGTACAGGGCAGCCAAACTAAGGGCATCAGCGTGCGGTTGGCTCAGAGCGACCTAGGCGCTCTAGAAGCGGTACAGCGGATGTTGGCTCGCTTGGGCATTGTGGCCAAAATTTACAAAGAGCGACGCCCCGCAGGAGAGCGTCTGTTGCCCGATAGCGATCGCAATCTCGCCTCTTATCACTGCCAAACTCAGCATGAGCTGATTATTGCAAAAGACAACCTCCAGGTCTTTCAGCAGCTCATTGGCTTCCAGGAACCGGCCAAAACCGCGAAGCTTGACTCACTCCTGGGTAGCTACAAGCGCAATCTCAACCGTGAACGCTTTACCGCCACGGTTGCTGAGATTGTGGCCGATGGCGTAGAAGCCGTGTACGACTGCACCGTACCTGGGCCAAACCGCTTTGACGCTAACGGCCTAGTCGCCCACAACTGTGGCGAAATTATCGGCCAGAACTTCCACTGCAATTTGGCAGAAATCCACCTCAACCAAATTGATCCCAATAACCTCGAAGAGCAAGAGCAAGCCTTCACTGCTGGGGGTCTAGCGGTGGCGGTGCTGTTGAACCACCAGTTCCAGGAGCACCGCTATCAGCAGTCTCGGCTAGAAGACCCGATTGTCGGGGTGTCCTTTACCGGTCTGTTTGACTTCTTTGTCCAAGCCTTTGGGGTGGATTGGCTGCGCTGGTGGGAGGCCGGACGGCCCGACACGGTTCAAGGTCTGGAGTTCAAGCAACAAGAAGCGGCCTACCTCAGCCGCTGGCGGGACATTGTCCACCGGACAGTGGGAGACTACTGCGACAAACACGGCATCAAGCGGCCCAACCGCTGCACTACCGTGCAGCCAGCGGGGACAAAATCTCTGCTGTCTGGGGCATCCCCCGGCTGGCACCCGCCCAAGGCCCAGCGGTTTATCCGCCGGATCACCTTCCGCAAAAATGACGCGGTTGCCCTGGCCTGTCTGGACTATGGGTATTCCATCGTGCCGTCGCAAACAGATAAAGATGAGAACGGCAACCTGCTGAATGATCCCTTTGATCCGCGCTGTACAGAGTGGCTAGTGGAGTTGCCGGTAGAGGTGTCTTGGGCCAATCTGCCGGGGGCAGATGAGATTTCAATTGAGAAGTTCTCGGCCCTAGCCCAGTTTGATTTCTACATGCAGGTGCAGCAGCACTACACCACCCACAACACCAGCGCCACGGTGGAGCTGCGGGAGCCAGAGATTGAGCCCTTGGCCCAGCGGATTCATCAGGCGATCGATCAAGACCAGGGCTACATTTCGGCAGCACTGTTGGCCCGGTTCGACAACCTGCAAACCTTCCCCCGCCTACCGTTTGAGCCGATTGATCGGGACACCTATAAAGCGATGCTGATCCAGACAGAGCAGCGCCGCAAGACGGCGGACTTCCACGCCGCCCTGTCTCAGTATGATTCTGGGGATCTGACGGAAGCTGGCCCGGCGGGCTGCGATTCCGACAAGTGCTTGCTGCCGGAGACGACGCCAGAAAACTAAGCCGCAGTCGATCAACGACTGTCAAGCTTAGACCCTACAGCCCCTGCCACCCGATTCATTCCGGAGTTGCAGGGGCTTTTGCGTCCCTATTAATTTTTCCCTATGCATTTAGAGTGAAGGATGAGCTGAGATGATAGAAGAATTGCTGTCATTGGGTTGAGTAACGACGACTATGGTGTCCCTGACCCAAAAACAGGCTACGCAACTGCGCCAAGTGTTGGTGAACTGCGGACAGATTGCCCTAGAAGCGGCAGCCCAACCCTTTGAGGTGTACGAAAAAGGGCGAGAGGACTACGTGACCTCGGTCGATCGGCTGCTGGATGGCAAATTGACCCAGGCACTGCAGCAACTGTTTCCCGATGATCGGCTGATTAGTGAAGAGAACCTGACCTCGCAAGTGGGCTATGGGCAGTCCGCAACGGCAGCGGATCAGCGGCTGTGGTTAATCGACCCGATTGACGGGACTGAAGACTTTATCCATCACGGCCAGCACTATTCTCTGATGTTGGGCCTGCTGAACCACTATCGCCCGGTCGCAGGCTGGGTCTATGGCCCGGCGGTGGGGCAACTCTATTGGGGTGGGCCAGATTGGGGACTGTTCCGAGGCGTGACGGGGGAACCCGAAGCTGTGACGCCCAAGCCGCCCCAGGGGAAGGCTCGACAGACCATCATTCTGGGAGATCGGGATCAGCGACGGTTTGGGGCTGCGATCGCAGCTCAGATTCCCGATCTCCAAACCTACTCCCTCGGCAGCTTTGGCCTAAAAGTGATTGAAATCATCCTGGGGCACGCCGGGCTGTACGCCTACTTCAATGGTCGGGTTAAGCTGTGGGATACCACCGGGCCGCTGGCCCTAGCTGCTGCCGCTGGACTGACCTGCTGCGACCTAGAGGGCAACCCGCTGAGATTTGACCCCACGGCAGTCGATCCCAGCTCATTGACCCACCAGCAGCCGATTTTAGTCGGCTGGCCCGACCTGATTGACCAGCAGCGGTCCCAACTTCAGCAAGCAGTTGCCACCGTTTTGGCCGCTAGCTCCTAGGCTGAGGCATAACGCCGGGTTGACTTGGTCAGGTTGGTCAGGATTGCCCATGAATCCAAGTCCCCGTCTATGTTAGGCTTCTGAGCAGTTGAGCAGAAATCTATCGCAGCATTGCCCCCGACCAACCCCGTTCTCTACTGAAATCGTCCATGCAGTCTGAAGCTTTTAGCGAGCTGTTTCCCCTCTTCAGCGCCGCCAACCCGGAAACTATTGAGTGGTTGCTTTCAGTATCCACGGAGCATGACTACCCAGCTGGCAGGGCCGTGCTGATGGAAGATGCTTGGGGAAATGCAGTCTACTTTGTCGAGTCAGGCTGGGTGAAAGTGCGCCGTCATGCCGGGGATGAATTTGCCACCCTGGCAGTTTTAGGCAAAGGCGACTTCTTTGGCGAAATGGCGATTTTAGACGAATCCCCCCGCTCTACGGATGTGGTGGCCCTGTCTGCCGTCAAGCTGATTAGTATTTCAGCCCAGCGGTTTATCCAAACCCTCTTCAAAGACTCTCAACTGCATCACCGGATGCTGCAACTGATGGTGCAGCGGCTGCGGCAGACCAACTTTCGCTTTCAGCTCCGACACCAGCCCCCGGCAGTGAAACTCGCCTACAGCCTGTTTTGCCTGGCAGAAGCCTACGGTCAGCAGACAGACAATGGCACCGAAATCTTTAATGTTCCCATGCGGGACTTAGCAGATGTGGCCGACATCACCGAAGATGAGGCCAGTAAGATTATGGATAAGCTAGGGCAAAAGGGCTGGCTGCAAGTCAACACCAGTCAAAATGTGATTAACCTGGTGAATACCAAGCAGTTGGCTAACTTGGCCGGACGCGTGTAGTTCCCCCGTCTTGAATGGCAGAAGCAACCCAGATTCCCCCCCAAGCCGCGCCGAAATCCACTGTTGATTTGCACTATACGGTGGCAATGCCCCATCCCGAGACTCACCTATTTGAGGTGACGTTGAGGGTGTCGGGTTGGCAATCCGAAGTGCTGGACTTTAAGCTGCCCGTGTGGACGCCAGGGTCTTACCTGGTGCGTGAATATGCTCGCCATGTGCAAGATTTTGCAGCAAAGGGAGATCACCCTTTGCCCTGGCACAAGGTCAACAAGCACCATTGGCAGCTAGAAACCCCGGACTGTGACCAGCTACAGATCAGCTACCGGGTCTATGCCAATGAGCTGACGGTGCGCACCAACCACATGGATGACACCCACGCTTACTTTAATGGCGCGGCGCTGTTGGGCTATGTCGAAGGTCAGCAAGGCCAGCCCAGCCAGGTGACGATTGTGCCGCCCCGGGAGGATTGGCGGATCGCCACAGCCCTACCCGCGGTTACCGATGCCGACCATACCTTTGCGGCGGCGGATTATGACACCCTGGTAGACAGCCCGTTTGAAATTGGCCGACACCGCTGCTACGGCTTTACGGTGCTGGGTAAACCCCATGAGCTGGTGATTTGGGGCGATGGCAATGCTGCCCCCGAAGCCATTGTGCGGGATACGCAAAAAATTATTGCGGCAGAAGCAGCGCTGTTCGGTGGGCTGCCCTACGACCAGTATTTATTCTTGCTGCACCTGTCGGCCAGCGGCTATGGCGGTCTAGAGCACAAGAGTTCTTGCACCCTCAACTATCCCCGCTTTGGCTTTCGGTCTCCCGATAAGTACACCCGCTTTTTGCAGTTGGTGGCCCATGAGTTTTTCCACCTGTGGAACGTTAAGCGAATTCGGCCCAAGGCTCTAGAGCAGTTTGACTACGAGGGGGAAAACTACACCCCGTCCCTGTGGTTTTGCGAAGGGGTGACCAGCTATTACGACCTGTTGATTCCGTTTCGGGCCGGGCTGTATGACGCCAAAGACTATCTCAAAGAGCTGAGTAAGGAAATCAGCCGCTATCTCAGCCTGCCCGGTCGCTGGGTGCAGCCCCTGCGGGAGTCGAGCTTTGACGCCTGGATTAAGCTCTATCGCCCGGATGCCAATAGCCCCAATTCCCAAATTTCCTATTATCTCAAGGGGGAAATGGTCACCCTGCTGCTGGATCTGATGATTCGCGATCGCAGCGACAATCGGCACTCAATGGACGACGTGCTGCAACAGTTGTGGCGGCAGTTTGGCCAGGATGAGGTGGGCTATACCCCAGCCCAGCTACAGCAGGTGTTGGAAGGGGTGGCCGGTCGAGACTTGGCGGAGTTCTACGCCAACTATCTAGACGGGACGGTTGATTTACCCTTTGACGATTACCTAGCGCCCTTTGGCCTTTGCCTCGCGCCCGTGGTTGAAGACGGT
>PXDR01000341.1 GCA_003566335.1 Cyanobacteria bacterium T3Sed10_344R1 | reverse complement strand
CTTGCCCGTTCCAGAGTGCGATCGCAAAACAGAGCCGCTGCCGATTGTCTGAGATGCCGCCAATACCGTCTTCGCCCCAGCGGTAGGCGCGGGAGCGGGCGTGGTCGTGGGGAAAGTAGTCCCAGGCTTCGCCGTCGGCGCTGTAGTCTTCCCGCACGGTGCCCCACTGTCGTTCGCTGAGGTATGGCCCCCAGCGTAGCCAGTAAGCGGTGCGATCGCGGTTTTCGGCTAGGCGTTGTTTTTCGGGGGTCATAGGGGGGAGGGCTATTGGCTGTTGGCTGTTGGCTGTTGGCTATAAAGCCCTTCGGGCATGGCTTCGCTAAGGCTGCGAAGCCCTTTCGGGTATGGCTGCACTCAGGTTAACTAGGCTGACCAAGCTTCACGGAAGTCGGCGTAGAGGGTGAGTCCGCCGTCGATGAAGAGGGTTTGGCCAGTGATGTAGGCGGCTTCATCGGAGGCGAGGAAGGCGACGGCGGCGGCCATTTCTTCAGTGGTTCCGGCCCGACCCATGGGGATGTGGCTTTCGACCACCTCTCGCTTTTCAGGGTTGTCGATCCAGTCTTGGTTGATCGGGGTGACGGTAGCGCCGGGGCCGATGCCGTTGACTCGGATGTTTTGGGCGGCGTATTCCAGGGCCAGGGTTTTGGTCATGTTGGCCATGCCGCCTTTGCTAATGGAATAGCTGAGGTAGTTGGGTCGGGGGATGACTTCGTGGACGCTGGAAATGTTGATGATGGTGCCGGGGCGATCCTCGGCCAATAGGTGTTTGATCGTTTCCCGGGCGCAGAGGTAGGCTCCCCGCAAGTTGACCCCCATAACCCAGTCGAAGTCGTCGGCGCTGATTTCGTGGGAGGGGCAGTCGGCCTGCACCCCGGCGTTGTTCACCAGAATATCTAGGTGGCCGAAGCGGGTAAGGGTGGCTTCTACCATTTTCAGCACGTCTTCTTCTTTAGAGACATCGCCCTGCACCAGCAAAGATTGGACGCCGCATTGTTCAACGTCAGCGCAGGCTTTTTCCATGGCTTTTTGGACGGTGTCTTCTGCGCCTTCGGGGCTGCTGCGGTAGTTGATCACGACGTTGCAGCCTTCTTGGGCGAGGCGAACTGCGATCGCTTGGCCGATGCCGGAGCTAGCGCCGGTGATTAGGGCGGTTTTGTCGGTGAGTCCGTTCATAAGAGGCTATTGGCTGTTGGCTGTTGGCTGTAAAGCCCTTCGGACATGGCTTCGCTAGGGCTGTTAGCTGTTAGCAACTTCTAAGCCAATACGGCTAGGCCAATACGGCGGCTTGGAGGACGCTTTGGAACAGCGTGAGACCATCGGTGCTGCCGAGGACGGGATCGGCGGCTCGCTCTGGGTGGGGCATCATGCCTAGAACGTTGCCGCTGGGGTTACAGATTCCGGCAATGTTGTGTAGAGAGCCGTTGGGGTTGTGGGCGTCGTCTACGGTGCCGTCGGGGCCACAGTAGCGCAGCACCACCTGGTTGTTGTCTTCTAAAGCGGCCAGGGTGTCAGGGTCGGCGTAGTAGCAGCCTTCGCCGTGGGCAATGGGGAGGGTGATTACCCCGTCAGCGGCGTAATTGTGTGTCCAGGGGAGGTTAGTGCGCACTAGTTTGAGGGGAGTGCGATCGCAGACAAAGTGCAGCCCCCGATTTCGCACTAGCGCCCCCGGCAGCAGCCCTGCCTCGGTCAAAATTTGAAAGCCATTGCAAACCCCCAGCACCAACCCGCCTCGGTTGGCGTGGGCAATGGTGGCCTGCATGGCCGCAGAACAACGTGCGATCGCACCACAGCGCAAATAGTCGCCATAGCTAAACCCGCCAGGGACGACCACCACATCCACATCCCCCAGATCACTGTCTTCATGCCAGATCATCTGGGTCGGCTGCTGGAGCAAATCGCGGGTGACATAGGCCACGTCGCGATCGCAATTTGAGCCGGGAAAGACTAAAACGCCAAACTTCATTGCCCCACCGCCATCACCCCATCCGGGTGTTGAGACGCCACAGGTTTGAGATCGAAGCGATAGTTTTCAATCACCGGATTGGCCAACAGCTGATCACACATGCGATCGAGCAGTTGCCGAGCCTCAGCTTCCGACTCCGCCTCCAGGGTCACCTCAATGTACTTGCCAATCCGCACCTGGGAAACGCCAAGATGCCCCATCTGCGACAGGTTGGCACAGACCGCCGTCCCCGCCGGATCGAGCACAGACGGACGTAGGGTCACATAAACTTCAGCTTGATAGGTGTGCGCCACGGCACTCTCACAGGGTTCAAAACAGCTAGCTTCAATCCTACCGCACCAACCTCTACCCCACCCCCAGCAGTCAAGCTAGACGACAACAGCATGTCCACCGCGACAAAACCTCGATAAGCTAGGAAATACAGGGCCAATCAAGCTGCCGTGCTTTTCAAGCGGCTACAACGCTGGCTTCAGGAGGCAAGCTCTCACGCTCAGCGTCCCTTATCCCCCCATCCCCGGCCCTGTTTGCCCGCCGTCACTGGCCCCGTCCCGGCCTTTTTTCCCATGAAAGCCCGTCGCACCCGCAGCCAAGAACAAATCCTGACCGTCCTCGCCGATCTCAACCAGGCCATTTCGGCTCAAAACCTCTACGTCAAGCTGCGGGAACAACAGCACACCATGGGCCTAGCCACCGTCTACCGCGCCCTAGAAGCTCTGAAGTTAGAGGGCAGCATCCAAGTCCGAACCCTGCCCTCTGGGGAATCCCTCTACAGCCCCGTCCAGCAGGATCGCCACCACCTCACCTGCCTCCAGTGCGGCAAGTCCATGGCCATCGAGCAATGCCCCGTACACGACTTGGAAGCCCACCTCAACCAGTCCCACCAGTTCAAAATCTTCTATCACACGCTGGAGTTTTTTGGCCTCTGTCCGCGCTGTCAGGGGGAGGGGGAGGGGGAGGGGGCTGTTAGCTGTTAGCTATTGGCCGTTAGCTCAAGTCTACAGCCAACAGCTAATAGCCCTTCCCTCACCCCAGCTTTCCGTCTTCTCCCTGACTCAAATCCCCGACAATCGACTGCATTCCTTCTAGGGTCGCCGGAATACTGCGGGGATCCATGAACATGACTTTGCTGCTGCCGCTGGTGCCGACTTTGAGGCCCATTTCGAGGTAGTTCTGGGCCAGCAGGAATTGCAGAGCGTCACGGGCATCGGGATCAGTGCGTAGGGTGTGGGCAATCACCTTCATCGCTTCGGCTGTCGCCTGGGCTTTGAGCACCTGCTCTTGGCGCACACCTTGAGCCCGCAGGACGATGGATTTTTGCTCAGCTTCGGCCTCCAAAATAGAGGCTTTTTGCTGGGCTTCGGCGGCTAAGAGTTGCGACTCAGCTTTACCCCGAGCCGAGTTTACCGCTGCTTCTCGCTCACCTTCAGATGTCAAGACAGAAGCCCGCTTGCGGCGCTCTGCCGACATTTGTAGCTCCATGGACTCCTGTACCGCCTTGGACGGCACAATGTCCCGCAGCTCGACCCGGGTCACCTTAACGCCCCAAGGGTCGGTGGAAATGTCCAGTTCCCGCAGCAGCAGCTCGTTGATTTCTGAACGGGCGGTGAAGGTTTCGTCTAGCTCCAGCTTGCCCATCTCAGAGCGAATCTGGGTCAGCACCAGGTTGACCATGGCTGACTGGAGATTCTGCACTTTGTAATAGGCTTTCTCTAAATCCACGATCCGCCAGTAGACCACGGCATCGGCGCTGATCGAGACGTTGTCCCGAGTCACACACTGCTGAGGCGGCACATCAATCACCCGCTCCCGCAGGGTTTGCTTGTAAACCACTCTTTCGAGGAATGGCAAGGTGAAGTTGAGGCCGGGTTTGAGTTTTTTGCCGTTGTAGCGACCTAGCATTTCGACTAAGGCTTCGTCACTTTGATTGACGATGCGGACAGAGCCCGCCGCCACGGAACCACCGAGGGCCAAGATAATTAACAGCGCGAGAGGATTCATAAAATTCTCCTGTGAGGTGAAATTTTTGGGAAAAGACTCTGTGAAAAGAGAGCTTCTGTGAAAAACGAGCTGTAAAAGTAGGGCGGACGCAGTTGGGGATGATGCAGTTGGGGATGATGATGGGGAACGCCAACGGCCAACCCGAAAATCAGCGGGTGATTTCGCTTTCCGGCAGGATGATCAGGGTGTTGCCTTTACGGCCCAAGATAATCACGGGCTGATCCGCTGCGATCGCAAGCTGGTCATCATCACACTTGGCCTGCCAAGAGTTGCCTTCGTAGATCACCCGACCCACTTGACCCGGTGCGATCGCCGTTAGAGTGCGCCCATCCGTGGCATCAGCAATGGTGTAAGGAGTACGCTTGGGCGAAAACCGCCGCAGGCCAAAAATACAGACCAGCGAAAACACCATCCACAGCACCACCTGGACACTAAACCCCAGCTGAGGAAAGGCCAGCGCCACCAGGGCCACCGCAAACGCCCCTATCCCCAGGGTGAATTCAACAAACGCAGTCGGTAAAATCAGCTCCATCAAGCAAAATGCAGCGCCCAGAATGAGCCAAAACGCTGGAAGACTAAGTGATGCTGGCATAGTTATCAAGCGCCCCAATCGGGACTCCCCAGAGATAAATTCAACGGATGGAGCAAGAATTCCGCAATCGGGCCGCCCGTCTGCCCCTTCAACTTGACCCCAGTTTGGAGCGAGCTGAAAGAAAATTCTTCAGATCCACTAGGATTAATCTAACTTTTAGGCCACAGTTCGGCCCGAGTAGTTATTTTGTTTTTACAGGTTGCTGCTGCCCCTGCCCTCGTGCCCGCATGAATCCATGACCCCAGCCGCCTCGTCCCCTCGTCCCCAACCGCCCCCAGTTCGCCAGCCCTGGCTTTGGGCAGTCGGGCCAAAGTTGGACAATCTCAATCCCGGCAGTCAAATTGCCCAACGCTACGAAGTCGTCGGCCCCCAGATTTGGCGAG
>PXDR01000595.1 GCA_003566335.1 Cyanobacteria bacterium T3Sed10_344R1 | reverse complement strand
TTAAAGCACAGCGCCTGAATACCTTGAGCTCGCTTAATTTGATCAATCAGCGCCTTTGCCTTGGGCCGAGACGTTTGAATCACCAGCATGGGCATTGTCGGCCCTTGACCTTCTAGTTCTTTGAGATCTTTAGCCAGGGGTGTCAGCAATTGTGAGTAAACCATCGGATCCCGCCGCAGCAGGTAAAGCAACCCCGGCAGAGCAAGCTGAATCGAAATCAGCGAATTTTCTGGAACATAGTCATCCAACAGTGGCGGCGGTTCCTGCTGGGTAAACATTGACAGCAGATCTTCTGGCAACAGGTCTTCCGGCAGCAGTCCTTCTGGCAACAGACCATCGCGCAACAGGTCTTCCGGCAGCAGTCCCGGGGGCAAGCCCCCTTCCCCCAGCAAACGCTCCGACAATTGCACTAAGGGCAACGGCGTTTCAGTTGCCAGGGCTTCATCAGTTTCCTTCACCAATTCTTTTGACACCTTGGGCAAGGTCTGAACCGTAATGCTGACCGTCGCCGGCGTCCCGCCGGGCTCTGGGTTAGGAATCCGATAGCTGTTTTTGAGACTGGGGGTTTTCCCCCGAGAAAATTGCGGCAGGTTTTTCTTGAAAAAGCGCTCCAGGGCCGTAATAGCCACAATAGCCGTGGCAGCTTCTTCCGCCGCCAGATCGGCACGGCAGCCTTCTAGGGGATGAATGCTGCCAAATTCGGGATAGACCAACGGCACATCCCCGCCGACCGCATCTGCCCAGTCATCTAAATTAACCCCCGGCATCTCGTCTGGATCTTCGTAGTTGAGATACAGGCAGTCTTGGGTTAAAAAGGCTTGCTGCATCTCCTTCGGCGATAGGTTAGGGGACAGCGCCTGTCGCCGGAACTGGCGTAACGACTCTAAAGACCGGTACATCAGCAGGCCGTATTCCATCCCGGCCATCCC
Organism: Cyanobacteria bacterium T3Sed10_344R1; assembly: GCA_003566335.1. GTDB lineage: Bacteria > Cyanobacteriota > Cyanobacteriia > Phormidesmidales > Phormidesmidaceae > PXDR01. Next base: position 4,013 of record PXDR01000595.1, on the reverse strand, counting down.
CAGCACCGAAACATATAGGGTATCCACCGCCCAGCGGTTGATCGAAACCGAGATGATTTGCTGCTCTGACATCACCTGCCAAGGGGCCACCTCCCAAAGCGCGGAGGAGGCATTCATCAGCGGCGATAGGTAAGGGGGCGGGCAGATCATCCCGTTTTCCCCACCAGACTGCTGCATCAACCCTTCAAAAATGGTGTCGATAACGGGCAGGTTGGGGACGTGATCAACCGTGATGTCTAGCTCTTGCAGCGCCCCTCGCAGAAAGAACTGAATCTCGCGGTCACTGACCACAATTTTGCCAGGACGACTAGGGTCACAGCCCCCCTGGGGCGATTCCATTGCTTCTAGTAGCGATCGCACCACCGCCTCATGCCCAGTGCCGGACGGCACCATGCTCAGGGCGCGCACTTCGCCCTTAGTGCCATCCACCCACAAAATACAGTCCCCCTGCACCGGCTTACCTGACGCATCTTTGCCCTCTAAGGACAGCAAATCCGACGGAATAGTGCGGCGATCGCACTCCCAAACCGCAGCAGTTTTGGGCAGACTGCTCAACCGACGGCGCGTAAATGGATTGAGGGTAGACACGGGCAATCCTAAAAAGACGTGACGTTTTCAATTCAGACCGTTCAATTCAGACCGAACTCAGACTATTCAGCCGCACTCAGGCGCTTAGATCTCATTTATGAAGATCTCAATTGAAGAAAGAAGAAACAGTAACTCATGGTAATCAATTCATTGGGGCGCTTCATATAGATCCATAGAATTCTTCAATTCCGCAGCAGGACGCCGCAGCAAAACTCCGCAGCGGGATCCGGCATCAGGGCGAAGCGCAGAGATCAGCGCAGCCAGAAAGTTTGAGCCGGATCTGGAGAGGTTTTTTTAGCGGTTTAAGTGTTCTATCAAACCCTGGCCCCAGTACAACATCTCCCGAGGGCTAAGCTAGACTAAACCTAGTTCAGGAGCCGGACTATACCAAATGACTCAGGCAACTCAGTCTCAAAAAGGCATTCTCATGACCGACACCGCCCTGCAGCATGTGCTGGCGCTGCGTCAACAGCAGGGAGATAACCTGTGTCTGCGAGTTGGCGTACGTCAAGGCGGCTGCTCTGGCATGTCCTACATGATGGACTTTGAAAGCGCCGACAATATTGGCCCCGATGACGAAGTCTATGACTATGAAGGGTTCAAGGTGGTTTGCGATCGCAAGAGCCTGCTGTATCTCTACGGCTTGACCCTGGACTACAGCAACGCCTTGATTGGCGGCGGATTCCAATTCACCAACCCCAACGCCGAGCAAACCTGCGGCTGTGGCAAGTCCTTCGGCGCATAGCTCATCAGCTTAGCTGCCTTTGGCGTCACGCCAGCGTACTTGCGCTGCACCCCCAGTCCCGTTTCGGGGCTGGGTTTGTTGTATGGTGAAAACTCGTTTTCGAGTCTGTGTTTTCTGAATTTTCTGTTTCACCCCCGATCCCGCAATGACGACCCAACCCGTAGACGCCCTATTCGACAGCGCCATTGAGCGCTATAAAGCCGGAGAGTCTGTCGAGACCTTAATCCCAGTTTTCAAAGAAATCTGCGCTCGCTCCAACAAAAGCAGCGCCGCCTGGACTTGTCTAGCCTGGCTGTACCTGCTCAATGACAAGCCCAACTCTGCGGTTAAAGCCGCCCAAAAAGCCGTCAAAATCAACGCCCAAGACCCCCAAGCCCGAATTAACCTGGCGATCGCCCTACTGGATACCGGTAAGGCTGGCGTTCGCCCTCACATTGATGTCGCCAGTCAAATCATGATGGCGGTGTCAGAACTGCGGGAAGAAGTGCAGCAAAATCTAGAAGATGGCCTAACCCGCAAACCCGACTGGGACAGCCTCAAGCGTGTCCAGGCTTGGCTATTTGGCTAAAAGGCTAGACACTCACGAGCCTTCAACCCTGCTCCCCAACGCCCGCCAGCCTGACTGGACGGGCGTTTTTAGTACAACCGAAACGGGAAGACCATGAGCCTCACCTTGATTTCACCCGTCTCATAGTCCCCCAGTCGGCGTTTAGGCATAGGCTCACCGCCAGATCCTGAACCCTAGAAAAGCCCTGTTTAAGCACGTCCCAGTCTGCGTAATGCTCTGAGCAAAGAGTAATGAGCCTCCGAGCAGAGCCCGCCCCAGCAAGATTGCTCAGTCGCCAACCCCTTGAGGCATAAGCGCTATGGTCAACAGCCAGGCAGTTTGGTGCTGTTAACTCAATTTATTTCAACAGATCTTTAAGGTTCAGACTGAACAGTAGCATCCGTTGGCCAAGTTCTTAGGCGTCAAAAATGCTACGCATCCCTCTCAGAAAACTCATTCCAATCTCAGGCTTTCGCCCTTTAAGTAACCCAAATAAATCGCTATTATTACCGGAAAGAAAGAAAACAAGACTGTTCAAAGCCTTGATCCCCATCAATAAGTCATGGTTCAACGCTTGAAAGCGGGGAAACCCTTAACGTTTTGAAAAGATCACGACTGATCCCCAAAAGACTTATAGATCAAGGCTTCGCAACAAATGAGAGCTTCCCAGACACGTCATTTAAGATAACTTAACAGGATTCTTAGAAATCAGGTGATAAGCTTTAGTTAATCCAGGGATAAGCCTCGCTTCTGAGTCTTCCATCCCTAAGCCTTTGAAAAACTTTCTGTTGTGGAGCCAAGTTCTATGGATAAGCATACCGTCGAGATCAAGCCAGAGACCCGTAACCATAAAGGGTTCTTCGTTCAAGAAACCAGTTACAAGTTGATGGGCATTGAAGATTCTGGTTGGGCGCTGATCTGCATTGATGAAGCTACCTGCCACTATGTCGATCCGGATAACTTGACCACCATTTCTACCCCGGTAGGCTTGGAGGTAGAGGCTCTCTAGCGCCTCAGCTCTCAACAGATTTGAATGTGCTTTGTCATCTCTAACTGCTGGCAACTTGCTTTTCAACTAGGCCGATCCTAATTTAGGGTCGGCCTTTTTTGTTTTTGATGGTTAAGGCTCCGGCACCGTCAACCCTTTCAGCGGTGGGCTTTCCCGCCCCATGCCTTTGGCTTGAATCAGCACGCCAAAGTTGCCCAACCCCATCGGATTCATCAACTGGTGGAGCGCGTCCCGGCGTTGGATAACTTGCTGGAGGTCGGTCTGGTTAGGGTCAGAGAGGGCAGCAATGCGATCGCCGAGACCCAGGGCCATTAAGAACAGTCCTTGGGGAATAAAGCCAACTTTGTTGAGGCCAACCTGCTCGCCCCATTGCTCTAGGGCGGTGAAGTTGACGTGGGCGGTCAGATCTTGCTGGCCAATGTAGGCGTAAGGATCGTTGTGGTGGGCGTGGCGGCTGTAGGCTTGCAGGGTGCCCTGGTGGCGGGCAGGGCTGTAGTAGCGGTGAGCCGGATAGCCGTAGTCGATAGTCAGGATATAGCCCTGTTGCAGCCGCTGAGCAACGTCATGGAGCCAGTCTTGGGCAGCGAGGTTGACTTCAGTGCGGTAGCCCAGGGGATAGGTCTCTGGGGTCAGGGATAGGCCCAAGTCCTGAAAATACTGAGTCAGGCGAGGGGTCGAGAGGGGGGCGATGCGATCGCAAAATCCCTGAACTGAGCCGTCTGAACCATAGTCCAACGCCACATAGCATTCTTGCAGCCCAGATTCGGTGACTTCCACTAAATGCACGGGCAGGGCGTCAATCAGCTCGTTGGAAAAGACGCAGCCGATCAGGGAGTCCGGCGAGATTTCCGCCAGGGACTGCCACTGTACGGTCGCTCCAGCAGCCATCAGCGGGCTCAACCGCTTTTGCTGGGAGGCGATCAGCACCGGAGAAATTTCTACCAGGGTGTAGCGGCTGACGGCAAAGCAGTCGGGAAACTGGGTTTGGAGATGGTGCAGAATTTGCTGGGCGAGGATGCCTTGACCGGGGCCAACTTCCACCAGATCAAAGGGATCGGGCCGGTCTAGGGCGTCCCAGCAATCGGCCAACTGTACCGCTAACAGTTGGCCGAAGTCTGGCCCCA
>PXDR01000183.1 GCA_003566335.1 Cyanobacteria bacterium T3Sed10_344R1 | reverse complement strand
GGCGCTACAGCGATGTGGCGGTGACTGGGGACGGCACGCTCAATTTAGAAACTGGCTATGACTTGCGGGCCGAAACCGCGACGTTTACGGTCGAAGATGCGATCGCAGCCTTTGACTTTGATCTCCCGGTTGCGGCCAGCGGCAGTTTCCGGGCGGATATTGCCGTCGGGGGGGCGCTGGATAGCCCCGAACTGTCTGGCAACCTGATTTCCCAGGGACTGACCCAAGTTGATCGGGTGGGCTTAGCCGAAGTTGCCCTGGCCTTTTCCCTGGATGTACCCCAGTTACGGATTGATCAACTGCGGGTGATCCCTCAGTTAGGCGGCATCCTGGTGGGGCAGGGCAGTGTGACTTTTGGCGAAACGCCATCGGTGAACCTGACGGCTCAAGGGGACGATCTGCCTGCCGATGATTTAGGTCGCCTATATGGCCTGCCCGATACCGTGACCCTGGGGCGGTTAGGCATTGAGGCAGCGTTGACCGGCCCGTTCAATAATTTGCAAGGGCAGGCGCAGTGGCAGGCTCCAGGCAGCGACTTCCCCAGTCGAGGCACCTTGATTTTGGCGGGGGAAACCCTGCGGGTTGAGGATGCGGTGGCGCAAGTGGCCGGGGGCACGGTTAGCGGCAATGGCACCTTGGTCGGCGGGTTGTGGAACGCCAATGTCCAGGGCCGCAGCCTCGATCTGGCTCGTCTTGGCGTGCCGGTCGCGGGCACGGGGGGCGGCGATTTTCAGCTCTCCGGCAGTCTGGCTGATCTGACTTTGGCCGGAATTCAAGCCCAGGGGAATGGCTTTGCCGACTTGGCAGGCGGCAGGATGGAGGGCACAGGCACCCTAGCCAACGGGCTGTGGAATGCCACGGTGCAGGGTACAGGATTGCAACTGGCCCAGTTCAACTCAGACTTACAGGGGGCGGCCAGCGGTCAGTTTCGCTTGTCCGGTGGGTTGGCTGACCTGAGCCTTGGGGGCATTCGCGCCCAGGGGGATTTGGCCTTGACCCAAGGGTTGGGCAGCTTTGCCCGGTTTGCCCCCCAACTGAGTGCCTTGGCCCAGCCCTTGACCGCGACGGTGGCTTGGGATGGTCGGCAGGTGGGGGTGCAGCAGGCGGATACCGCCGGGCTTAGCGCCCAGGGCGTCATCACGCCAGATCTAACCGGGACGCCGCGCATTGCCAGTTGGGATTTGGGGCTGATTGCCCAAGGGACTGCGCTCGATACCCTGCCTCTGCCCTTGCCCCAAGCGATTGCTCTCTCTGGTCTGGTGGACTTTGACGGTCGCTTAACCGGCAGTCCAGCGGCTCCGGCCCTGGCGGGCAATTTGGGCCTGACGAATTTTGCCGTGAATAATCTGGCCTTTGAACCTCGCTTAGACGGGGAGGTCGTGTTCACTGGCCCAGAAGGGCTAGGGGTGAACTTGGCCGGTGCTCGGGATGAGATTCGCGTGACTTACGGGCTGGGCGACCGGGCGCTGGCGTTTCGGGTGGTGCTAGATGATGCGATCGCAGTGGGCCGCACCGAAGGCGACCTGCTCTTGACCCAGATTGAGAACTTCCCCCTGACGGCGCTCAACTTGCCTCCTGGTGGGGTGGAAGGCTTTGGCACAGTGCGAGGAGAACTCACCCAAGCCAACCTGACGATTAACCTGCGGGAAGGCTCGCTAATTGGCGATGTCGATCTGCGGCGACCGGGCCTGGGCTACCTCGGGGTAGACCGCTTTGCTGGCAATGTGCGCTATCGGGATGGCATGGCCAGCATTACCGGGGGCGAAGTGCAGTCAGGGGACAGCCTTTACCGCCTGACCGGGCAATTTGCCAACGCGGCAGATCCCCAGCTGGTCGGCCAAATCCAGGTGGTGGATGGCAAAGTTCAGGACGTGCTGGCAGCGCTGCAAATTTTTGAACTGGGCGATTTGGGGCGGGGTCTGACCCCACCAGACTGGGATCGCCCCTTCTCACCAGAAGAACTGGCCACCGTGTTGGCGGCAGTGGGCACAGGGGATCCGAATGTTTCCCTCGAAAACCAGTTGCGGCGACTAGCCGAAATCCAGGCTCTCCAAGATCAGGACGCCGCCGAAGTCGCGGCTCAACCCTTGCCCCCCCTGAGCGAACTGGCTGGTGACTTTGACGGCAACATCACGGTGACCGCCTCCCGAGGCCGGGGGGTAACCGCCGACTTTGACCTCGCCGGGGACAACTGGCGCTGGGGCAATGACCTCCAGGCCGATCAAGTCACCGCTCGGGGTCAGTTCCAAGATGGGGTGCTCACCCTCCAGCCCCTGCGGTTTGCCGCTAACCCTGGGGACGACCCCGCTGCTGCCCCTGCCATTAGCCTGATTGGCGATGTCGCCCTCAACCCAGAAGAAGGGGAGCCGCGCACCCTGCGCTTCCAGGCCAATCGGATTCCGATTCAACCCCTACAGGCGGTGCTCAACCTGCCCGTGGACATCGACGGACGGCTGAACGCCAACGCTAGCCTCACCGGCAGTATTCGCGAACCCCAGGCCCGGGGGCTGGTGAGTTTGGTCGAGGGATCGATCAACCAAACCCAGGTTTCTACCGCCAGCGCTCAGTTCATCTACGAAGGGGCACGGATGAACTTCCTCAGCAATTTGGTGGTAGACGATGCGGTCGAAGAACCCGAGCCGCTGTTTGTCCGGGGCAGTGTTCCTTACCGCTTTCAGTTCATGGATGCTGGGCCAGCAGATGATCGACTGCTGGTGGAAGTGAATGTTCGTGATGAAGGGCTGGCCCTACTCAACTTGCTGAATAACCAGGTGGCGTGGGACTCTGGCCAGGGCCAGGTTCAGTTTCGAGCCGAAGGCCGGTGGCCAGAGGGTACCGTTCCTGATCTGCAAATCAACGGCACAGCCCGATTGGAAAATGCCACCCTCCGGGCTGCACTCCTGCCCGATCCACTCACAGAGGTGAATGCTGAAGCGCGGTTCATTGACGACCGGATTGTGTTGGATGGTCTCACTGGCAACTTCAGTCAAGGTCAGGTGCAGGCGGCTGGAGCCCTGCCCCTGTTTATTCCGGTGAATTCTCTGGATTCCGATAGCGATTCAGGGCTACCCTCAGACACCTTCAACCAGCCGCTGACGGTGTTGCTGGATCAGATTGCTTTTCAGGCGAACGGTACCGCCATCCCCTACACCGGTCAGGTGAATGGGCGGCTGGTGATTGGCGGCAGTGCGCTGCTCGTGGGGCCGCAAATTGGTGGGGAAATTCAGCTATCAGAGGGGCGCATTACCCTGCCGGACTTCGGCACGCCTGGAGAAGGTGACACCGTGATGGCGGCAGCAGCCCCGGCCCGCCTAGGCCCAGCACCGCCCATGCTCAATAACCTACAGCTCAACATCGGTCGCAATGTGCAGCTCAGTCAGGGGGGCATTCTGAACCTCTGGACAGAGGGTCAGCTTCAGGTTGACGGCACCTTTGACAATCTAGAGCCCGAGGGAGAAATCCGTCTGACTCGGGGGCGGGTCAATCTATTCACCACCCAATTCCGCCTGATTGGGTCAGACAATACGGCAGTGTTTGATCCGCGTAATGGCTTGGATCCAGACTTGAATATTCAGCTTCAGGCGGTGGTGCCGGAAGCCCAGCGGATTCCCGGGATTACCAGCGGCCCGTTTAGCAGTTCAGAAATTGCCGAACAGCGTGATTTTGGTGGCAGCTTGTCGGCCCTGCGCACTGTGCGGGTGCGGGCTGAGGTGGTGGGGCCAGCTAGTCAAATCTTTGACAACTTGACCTTGACCAGTTCCCCTCAACGCAGCGAACGGGAGATTGTCACCCTGATCAGCGGTGGAGTTTTAACGGCCCTAGAGTCTACTCTGGGGAGCGTCAGCGGGGGGGGCGATGGCTTCCAGGGGCTGCTGACGGTGGCGGGTAGCGCTTTGCTGACGACTGTTCAGGACTTTATCGGCGATACCCTCAGCTTGAGTGAGTTCAGCCTATTTCCGGTAACGCCAGGGGTACGGGCCGGACAGCCGGATGAGGATCGGGAGGGGACAGGCTTGGATATCGCGGCAGAAATTGGCTTTGACATTACGGATACGGTCTCGGCTTCGGTGCTGAAGATTCTGACGGATGACAGCGCCCCTGAATTCAACGTCCGCTATCGAATTAATGATCAGTTCTTGCTGCGAGGAACGACCAATCTCGACAACATTAATCAGTTCATCTTGGAGTACGAGAATCGCTTTTAGACTCTCTGCTTTCAGAAATCCTACCGTCAGAACTGAACCTGTTCCTCTGGGGGATACTAGAAGGGCAATCGGCAGTTTTGCAGCGGCAGCGATAGGGATCCATGGCATTGAAGTCTAAACCAGAAGATAAAGCAGTAGAGCCGAAGTCGGCTACGGCCCAAGAATCGTCATCAGAGGTTGGATTCTGGCGGCAGCAGCGGCAGAATATCCGATTGGTTGCGATCGCACTCTTAATCGCGGTAGTGCTGCGGGTTTGGGTGGCCGAACCTCGGTTTATTCCCTCCAACTCAATGGATCCCACCCTACATATCGGCGATCGGCTATTGGTTGAAAAGATCTCTTACCACCTGCACCCACCGACCTTGGGGGATATCGTGGTGTTTCATCCGCCAGAAACGCTGCAAAGCCTGGGCTATGACCCCAAACAAGCCTTTATCAAGCGTGTGGTCGGGGAACCCGGAGACACCCTAGCGGTGTATGACGGCCATCTATATCGCAATGGCCAACCCCAGACCGAAGCCTACCTGGCTGCCGCCCCTGCTTACCAGATGTCATCCTTTACCGTGCCCCCTGGCCACATTTTTGTGATGGGGGACAACCGCAACGACAGCAATGATTCCCACGTCTGGGGCCCGCTGCCGGTTGAAAACGTGATTGGCCATGCTCAGTTTCGCTTCTGGCCGGTGAGTCATTTAGGCCCGCTGGGCTAGGGGTTAATCCCAGCAGCGGAGATAGTGCAT
>PXDR01000487.1 GCA_003566335.1 Cyanobacteria bacterium T3Sed10_344R1 | reverse complement strand
TACCGTTTTGCCAAGGTTGCTATGCACCTGCTTCAATTCAGCACCTCTCACTACTGCCGCAAAGCCCGCTTAGCCTTGGGCTATAAGCAGATCCCTTACCAGGTGGAAAACCTTACTCCAGGGCTGCATCGGCTGCGGCTACAGCCCCTAACCGGCACGGCGACACTGCCGGTGCTGATCCCAAAGACTGGAGGGGAAACTGGAGCGGAAAAAAGTGCGATCGCAGATTCCAGCGACATCTTTCAATTTTTAGAGCAATACCAGCTCGATCCGCCGCTGCTGCCGACAGATCCGGTAGAGCGTCGCCAAGCCCTGCAAATCGAAGACTGGTTGGATGAAAGCATTGGCACCGCTACCCGGTTTGTCTACTACCAGTTTCGCAGCAAGGAAGGTAAATCCTTGGATGCCAGCCTGGTCAGTCAAGTGATCATTCAGGTGGTGCGACGGCAGTATGGAATTACCGAGCGCAGTGCAGCAGCAGCAGCAAAACGGCTGGATTTAGCCCTGGACTGGCTCCACGACCACTGGCAGTCCGGCTACCTCGTGGGCGATCAACTCTCTGTGGCTGACCTGACGGCGGCAGCATTGCTTAGCCCCTTAGCGCGGATTCCGGCCTATCGCCAGCAGGCCGACTGGCTGTTTCAGCAGATTGCGGCCATTCATCAACAGTGCCAGGAACCCCTGCCCCCAGGGCTGGAGTCGTTGCCCACGGAAACCCCGGTCGGGCTAAAGTAGAGCCGTGATCTGGCTACGGTCTTACCCCTCTCCACCATGCGTTCTGCAAGTCTTGCTGTTGTCACCGCTGTCACCACGCTCCTGCTCGGGGCCGTGGTCAGCCGCGCCCAAACCCTGCCGCCCCCGGACGATATTCCCGAAGAAATTCTGCGCACAGAAATTATTACCGAAGCTCGATCCCCCATTACTGGCGAGCCGATTTCTGCGGCTGAATTTGCCGCTCTTCAGGCAGAGCTACAGTCTGGCCCCGCCAATCCCCCCGTCAGTAACGAACTGCGGCGACTGGTGCTTTTGCTGCGGTTGCGACGTTCCCTGCAACTCTTTTTACCGTGATCCCCAGGGCGCTGGCGTCGGGGAAATCAGGGGAAGGGAAATCAGGGGAGATGCGATCGCAGTTCACTAAGTTTTGTTAATCTATTCGGCATAGTCTTTGGGTGACCTAGTCTCAGTCTTAGGTTTGTCATCCTCCATTTTTTGATATCTCCCTATTAGGTAATCTCTATGCCCGCAACCGTTGCCCCAGACCAAATTGACCGAATTGTCTGGAACCAACACCACGATCCCTTTGAGGTGTTGGGGCCTCATTTAATTCAGCAAGATGGCAAAACCGTTTGGGCAGTCCGCGCCTATCTTCCCCAAGCCGACAGTGTCACCCTAATTTTTCCGGCCAGTCGCCAAGAAGTGGAGATGCAGGCCGAGCATGATCCCCATTTCTTTGAATGCTTAATTGAGACTGAGGCCCTAGAGGACTACCAACTGCGGCTAAAATCGGGCAGCCATGAACGGGTGATTTATGACCCCTACGCCTTTCGCTCGCGTCAGTTCACCGACTTTGACATTCACCTGTTCAGCGAAGGCAACCACCACCGAATTTACGAAAAGCTCGGGGCACACGTTACCCAAATTGACGGCGTCAGCGGCGTTTACTTTGCCGTTTGGGCTCCCAATGCTCGCAATGTATCTGTGTTGGGCAACTTCAACCACTGGGATGGCCGCAACCACCAAATGGGCCGCACCGGCAACGGGGTTTGGGAACTGTTTATCCCTGGCCTGACGGTGGGAGAGTCTTATAAATACGAGATTAAAAATTGGGAAGGCCATATCTACGAAAAGTCCGATCCCTACGGCTTTCAGCAAGAAGTCCGGCCTAAAACCGCCTCCATCGTCACTGATCTCGACAGCTATCAGTGGACGGATCAAGACTGGATGGAGCAGCGCCGCCATACCGATCCCCTGACCCAGCCAATCTCCATCTACGAACTCCATCTCGGCTCCTGGCTGCACGGCTCCTCCGCAGAACCAGCCCGGCGGGCAGATGGTAGCGATGCGCCTATTGTCACCGTGGCCGACCTCAAACCCGGAGCCCGCTTCCTCACCTATCGGGAACTCGCGGATCGGTTGATTCCCTACGTCAAGGAACTGGGCTACACCCACATTGAGCTGCTGCCCGTGGCAGAGCATCCCTTCGATGGCTCCTGGGGCTACCAGGTGACCGGTTACTACGCCGCGACCTCCCGCTACGGCACCCCGGATGAACTGATGTACTTCATCGACCAATGCCACCAGGCTGACCTTGGCGTCTTAGTTGACTGGGTGCCGGGACATTTCCCAAAAGACGGCCACGGGCTGGCCTTCTTTGACGGCACCCATCTCTACGAACACGCCGACCCCCGCAAAGGGGAGCATAAGGAATGGGGCACCCTGGTGTTCAACTATGGCCGCAATGAGGTGCGCAACTTCTTAGTGGCCAACGCTCTGTTCTGGTTCGACAAGTACCACATCGATGGCATCAGGGTGGATGCTGTCGCCTCAATGCTCTATCTCGACTATCTCCGTGAGCCCGGAGAATGGCTGGCCAATGACTACGGCGGTCGCGAGAACATCGAGGCCGCAGATTTTCTGCGCCAAACTAACCACGTGCTGTTCAGCTATTTCCCCGGCATTCTTTCCATTGCTGAAGAATCGACCTCTTGGCCGATGGTGTCCTGGCCGACCTATGTGGGTGGCCTAGGCTTCAACCTGAAGTGGAATATGGGCTGGATGCACGACATGTTGGACTATTTCAACATGGATCCCTGGTTCCGCCAGTTCCATCAAAACAACGTTACCTTCAGCATTTGGTACGCTTTTACCGAGAATTTCATGCTGGCCCTGTCCCACGATGAAGTGGTGCACGGCAAGAGCAACATGATTGGCAAAATGCCGGGGGATGAGTGGCAAAAGTTCGCCAACATGCGCTGTCTTTATGCCTATATGTTCACCCACCCTGGCAAGAAAACCCTGTTCATGAGCATGGAGTTTGGCCAGTGGAGTGAGTGGAATGTTTGGGGAGATTTGGAGTGGCATTTGCTGCAGTATCAGCCCCACCAGCAGCTTAAATACTTTATGAAAAAGCTGAACGAGTTCTATCGCAGCGAACCAGCCCTCTACTCTCAAGATTTCAGTCAAGAGGGGTTTGAGTGGGTTGATTGCAGCGATAACCGCCACAGCGTCGTGTCCTTCATTCGTCGGGCAAAAGATAGCGATGAATTTGTGCTGACAGTCTGCAACTTTACTCCCCAGCCCCACAGCCACTATCGGGTTGGGGTGCCAGAAGCAGGCTATTACGCCGAGCTGTTTAACAGCGACGCCCGAGACTTTGGCGGCAGCAACATGGGCAACCTCGGCGGCAAGTGGTCGGAGGATTGGAGCTATCACAACCGGCCCTATTCCCTTGATCTAACCCTGCCGCCTCTGGGGGTAATTGTGCTGAAGCTAGATCGGGTGAAGACGCAGCTAGAGGTCACAGCTCGTCAGAGCTAAGGCGGCGGGTGAGCGGTGAGCAGGTGAACCTGAGGTTCTTTGGTTCCCTGTTCACTGCTGACCAAAATCACATTTCCAAAAGTTCACGATAAAAAAGGCAAAATTTCCATGGCAAAGGCAACTTGGCAAGGGACGGTACTGGCAGAGAGCGATCGCTGTGAAGTCGTCGAAGGCAATCTGTATTTCCCGCCGGATGCGATCAATCAGGACTATTTTCAACCCAGCGACACCCACACTACCTGCGGCTGGAAAGGGGTAGCCAGCTACTACACCGTGGTAGTTGACGGCCAGACCAATCCAGATGCGGCTTGGTACTATCCCGAGCCCAAGGAAGCGGCGAAGAAGATCTCAGGCTATGTGGCGTTCTGGCGCGGGGTCACGGTGGAGCGCTAGTCGCAGGCTAGGGGGGCAGCTAGGCCGGGAATGAGGTGCGATCGCACCTCGACCACTTTGCCAATCACTGCGATCGCAGGAGCCTTAAATTCCGTAGCCTCGACCTGCTCCAGAATAGTGGCGAGGCTACCGATCAACTCCTCTTGCTCAGCCCGAGTCCCCCAGCGGATCAGGGCAACCGGAGTTGTGTCAGGCAGCCCAGCGGCGATCAGTTCAGGCACAATCCGCCCCAGATTGTGGATGCCCATATAGATCACAATGGTTTCTGAGCCTTGGGCAACAGCCCGCCAGTTGACCTGGGGACGATATTTACCAGCGGACTCGTGGCCCGTGACAAAGGTGACCGAAGAACTGTAGTCCCGATGGGTCAGGGGAATTCCGGCATAGGCAGGGGCAGCAACCCCAGAGGTAATCCCCGGCACCACCTCGACCTCAATTCCCGCCGCGACTAAGGCCATCATTTCTTCGCCGCCCCGACCGAAGATAAACGGGTCGCCCCCCTTTAATCGCACAATCACCGCAGCCGTCTGCGCTTTTTCGGCCAGCAGCGTGGTGATCGTTGCCTGGGACATGGAGTGGGCGCTACGCCGTTTCCCGGCATTGATGGCTTCGGCCTTAGGGTTGATCATCCCTAGCACCGCTGGACTGACCAAGGCGTCGTAGACGACCACATCAGCACATTCCAACAACGTTTTTCCCTTCAGGGTCATTAAGCCCGGATCTCCTGGGCCAGCCCCCACCAAATACACCTTCCCCGTCATGGGTTTGTTCTCCTTACCGCTGGGCGGTGCTTAAGCTATGTCTGACCGGGCCAAGGCCAACTCCACCACCAAGTCAGCCAGGGTTGAGGAAGTGCCCAAAGGCGGCATTAGTCGAATCCCCATGCTGGGAAACCGCTCTGCCAGTTCTTCTGTCCGGTGAATAATCGCGTCGGTAATCCCGCCAGCAAAGAGGAAGTAGGGCAGGATGGTCAGGCGCTGTACCCCTCGCTGCATTAATTGCACCACCTGGGTTTCTAAATCTG
>PXDR01000315.1 GCA_003566335.1 Cyanobacteria bacterium T3Sed10_344R1 | reverse complement strand
GGTGACCGTCAACCCTGCCACCGGGCCAAACATCGGCGTCCGGCCACGCACTACCGCCAGCAGCAGGTCAGGCACTGCCACAGTCGGCAGCAAATATTGGGTAATGCAGAAGGCCACTAAGTCCACGGTTTTGCCAAAGCCCATCCGGTTTTGGGCAATCAGCCGCCAGTAGTCGAGGTAGCGCTGATAGCCGCCTTCTGCCCAACGGTTGCGCTGATGCCACAGGCCCAGGGCTGTAGTCACCCCTTCTTCCTGCACCGCCGGAAACTCCATGAAGGCAATATCCCAGCAGTTCAAATGCAGCCGCAGGGTCAGGTCTAAATCATCGGTGATCGTCGCCTCATTCCAGCCGCCGCAGACCTCTAGGGCCGTTCGACGCACAAACTGACCGTTGCCCCGCAGTTCGCCAATCCCGCCCACCGCAATCCGCTGCCGCTGAAAGAAGCTGTCGAGGGCCATCTCGGCCCGCTGGCCCCTGGTCCAGAAATTAGTGGCTGCATTTGCGATCGCCTTGCGCACCTGCACCGCCCCCACTTGGGGTTGGTCAAATAACGGCACCACTCGCCGCAGCAGGTCAGCAGACACCTTGGCATCGGCATCAAACACCACAAATAGCTCTCCTTGGGTCAGGGGCCAAACCTGGTTGAGCGCCCCGGACTTACCGCCTATCGCGTCACTGCTGCGGTGAATCACGTTCACCTGGGGGTACTGTCGGGCTAAGCGGTCTAGCAGATCAGCCGTGCCGTCAGTGCTAGCATCATCAATCATCCACAGGTCATAGCGATCCTGGGGGTAGTCCAACTGCACCAGAGCGTCCACCAGATTGCCGATGACTGCATCTTCGTTTTTGGCCGCGACCAAAATCGACACGTAGGGCCAGTGATGGCTCGGTAGTTTGGCTAGGGTTGCGATCGCATCCTCTCCCCGCACCGACGGCAGCGGCTCCGGTGACGACGCGGGACGGGCCAGCAAAACCCGCAGGGCATGAACCCCCATCAGAGCCGTGAGGGCAATAATCACCCAAGCTCCCCAAGTTGATAAATGAAGGGCGACCGTCCCGCCCCACAAAGCCGTTAGGGTTACCGCAGCCTTACGGCGTCGCCCTTTGGAACCTAGGGCATACACTGAGCCCAAAGCCTCCAAGTCAATCGGCTCGGGGTCAATCGAGTTAGCGGGGAGCGCACCTTGAGGCGCACGCGGATCAGCCTCAGCAGCGTTGGCTGAGTTGATTGGGGCAGGTGGTCTCGACGCGTTCGTTGATTCATCCATATATTTGGGGTTAGGGCGCTGGGGATCGTTCGGCATTGCCTCTTGACTATCCTGATAGTCGCAGTCAGTGAATAACTCAGTCAGTGACTGACGTGAGTGGATTAAAACTCAGCTCAAGATGAGAGGCGCTTGCTGAACTCAAGCGCCCCTATCCGCTGATTTCCTGTCTTCAGCCTACTATGGTGCCCTAAATTGCCCAGGCTAAAGCTATCCCGCTAAATGCCAGGATTCGACCCAGGCAGGCGGCTCAGCCATTTTAGAGATCCCAGCCCAAGGCCGCTGCCGACAATGGGCTGCCCCTGAATACCCGCTTCTTCCGATAAAAACGGGAACTTTATGCAAACCTTGGGCAGAATTAGCCCTAAAGCCGACTAAACTTGACCGGTACCGTGGTCTTCCGACTATATTTTGGGGGATTACTTTGGGGGATTCCTTCCAGGCATAGGCCATAGGCAGTTGTCGGCCAAGGTCAGCAAATATCAGCGAAGCATAGGTGAGGACAGGGGAAGCCTTATGGTGATGACGATTGAAGAGATCAAGCCCGTCGGCAAGCAAGAGATGGGCGTCTACATGCCTTACTACCAGGGGAACAAGCGTAATGCACTCCCCTGGGCGATTGGGCTCTACAAGCAAGGCAACCTAGAGGGCGAGCGGAAAATTGAGGGGGGTGACAGCATTCCGTTCATTGCCACCTGGAATGTGTCCATGCTGCCTGCTGACCTAACCCGCTGCCGCCTACAGTTTGCGGATGATGCTGATCTCAGCTACGAGCTAACCCTGGCCACCTTTGAATTTGTGGATTATCTAATTGATGTGGTGACGGCAATGAAGCGCAAGCAGTCTGTGGACTTTAGCAACGGGTTTTATCGCCGTTTGCTGCGGCTAGATGACTAAAGCGCTACCGGTAACGCAACATTAGTCACGGTGGTAAATCAAGAAAGGGTGTCAAAATATCAAAGGCGTAGCTTTGAAGCCCCCTGGATTTAGCCAGATAGGTGTAGCTCACTAGATCTAAACCTGGATCTAACAAGCTCTCAACGGGCTTCAGGCGAAGCAAGTCCAGAGGCATCTCTTAGCAGAAGCCAGACTAGAGCATTAGTAAGTAAACGGACACGAGCAAGGAGTATCGGTGTGCCCAGGCCACCTAAGCACGTATTGATTGGCTCAACTGAAGCCTACAGCGGTAAATCTGGCACCATTTTGGGGCTAGCGTTTGCTTTGCGGGATCACGGCATCGACATTGCCTACGGCAAGCCGATGGGCACCTGTCCCAGCGAATCAA
Organism: Cyanobacteria bacterium T3Sed10_344R1; assembly: GCA_003566335.1. Taxonomy (GTDB): domain Bacteria; phylum Cyanobacteriota; class Cyanobacteriia; order Phormidesmidales; family Phormidesmidaceae; genus PXDR01. The sequence goes on along the minus strand of PXDR01000315.1, from coordinate 2,423 downwards.
CGGACGATCTGGTGGATGAAGACGTGCGCTTCATCGCTCAAACCCTAGAACTGTCTGAGAGCCACATTCGCCCGACGCTCTTTTCCTTAGATGAAGCCACCCTGGAGCGTCAGCTCACGGCGGCTCCACCGGTTGACTATCGTCAGCAGTTGAGCGAGTCCCTCGACGGCAAAGCCGGGGAACTGGTGCTGTTAGAAGGCCCAGGCACCCTGACTGAGGGCACCCTGTTTCATCTGTCCTTGCCCCAGTTGGCCGAGACTATTGACGCCCCGGTTATTCTGGTTACTCGGTTTCATTCGGCCTTGGTGGTCGATGGCTTGCTAGCGGCGAAGCGACAGCTCGGCGACCGGCTAATCGGGGTGATCATCAATGATGTGCCCCTAAACCGGGTGGGGCGGGTGACTGACTCCGTCCAGCCGTTCCTGGAGCGCCAGGGCATTCCGGTTTTGGGGATTTTGCCCAGTACGGCCCTGATGCGCAGCATTAGCGTGGGTGAACTGGTGCAGCGGCTAGATGCTGAAGTGCTGTGCTGCCCCGATCGCATGGATTTGATGGTCGAGAGCCTGACCATTGGGGCCATGAACGTCAACTCTGCCCTCAAGTATTTCCGCAAGGCCACCAATATGGCGGTGGTAACCGGGGGAGACCGGGCTGATATTCAGTTGGCAGCCCTGGAAACCTCGACTCAGTGCTTGATTTTGACGGGACATTTGCCACCCTTGCCCCAGGTGCTCAGTCGGGCTACGGACATTGGCGTGCCGATGCTGTCGGTGGACTTAGACACCTTAACCACGGTCGAGATTGTCGATAAAGCCTTTGGTCAGGTGCGGCTGCATGAACCGATTAAGGTGCAGTGTATCCGCCACTTGATGGGCCAACACTTCGACATTGCCCGATTGTTAAAGGCACTGAATCTGTCTCCAGCCCTGTCTGGGCCAGCGTCCTAGGTGATCCCTGGCGATCCCCTGCCGTGAGGCGGGGGGAATTTGGTATAGTTAATGGCGTTTATTTAGGGGTCTGCGGCTTTTGAGTCAGTCTATCGATCTGTCCCTTGACACCCCCAAAGTGGATGATTTTTTACAGGAGCTAGCGGCGATTCAGCAGTCTGGCTCGAAGCGCATTGCGATTTTGGGGTCGCGTCATGTGCCAATCACCCATCAGCGGCTAATTGAGCTGATGAGCTATGCCCTGGTGTTGGGGGGCAACCACATCATGACGTCGGGGGCGACGGGTACCAATTCCGCCGCCATTCGGGGGGCGATGAAGGCTGACCCGAATTTGCTGACGGTGATTCTGCCCCAAAGTTTGCCGCGCCAGCCTCGGGAGTCTCGGGATCAGCTGGAGCAGGTGATGCATTTGGTGGAAAATTCCGAAAATGACAAGATGCCGCTGGCTGAAGCCAGCGCTTTGTGTAACCAGGAAATTATTTCTCGCTGTCAGCAGTTGATCTGCTTTGCGTTCCACGACAGCAACACTCTGTTGACCACCTGTAAGGATGCGGAAGATCAGCGTAAGCTGGTGACGCTGTTTTACTTTGATTAGCCTGTTGATCAATCCCGGCTGGGAACTCTGGCTGGAGCGTGTTTGAGGTGTTGATGACCGTGCCAGTTGCTGGAATCTTTTTGGCTGCGATCGCAGTTTCTGCCGCCCTGGTTTATCTGCCGTTCCTGGCGGTAGGTGTTGCTCGGGTGCAGGTGGGCTACGACATGGCCGCTCCCCGAGCCATGTTCGACAAGCTGCCGCCCTATGCTCAGCGGGCCACTTGGGCTCATCAAAATGCCTTTGAAGCGTTTACCCTGTTTGCCCCAGCGGCCCTGATGGCTTATGCCACGGGCTTAGAGTCTACGGTGGCGATTGGGGCTGCGATCGCCCATGTGGTGGCCCGAATTTTCTACGCGGTGTTTTACATTGCCAGCGTGCCGCCTTTACGCTCTGCCTGTTTCGCGGTAGGCAGCGTTAGCACCTTCACTTTATTTGTCTTGAGCTGTTTACAGGTTTTATCCTAGAGATTCTAAAGAAAGCTTTTTGGTGCCTATGGCTTCTACGTATTCCTTTGACATTGTTAGTGATTTCGACCGCCAAGAGCTGGTGAACGCCCTAGATCAAACCCGGCGGGAAGTGGGCAGCCGGTATGACCTTAAAGATACCCGCACCCAAATCGACTTGGGGGAAGACACCATCACGATCGAAACCGACAGCGAATTTACCCTGCAATCGATCTACACAGTGCTGCAAACCAAGGCGGCTAAGCGTAATTTGTCCCTGAAAATTTTTGAGTTCGGCAAGACTGAATCAGCTACCGGTAATCGGGTGCGCCAAGAAATCAATCTGCAAAAGGGCATCAGCAAAGAAATTGCCAAAGACATTACTCAGCTCATCCGCGACAACCTGAAAAAAGTGCAGGCGTCAATTCAGGGCGACTC
>PXDR01000344.1 GCA_003566335.1 Cyanobacteria bacterium T3Sed10_344R1 | reverse complement strand
TGAGGTCGCCCCAGGGGATGGCGCTGCCCACCTGCCAATACTGGCCATAGCGGCTCAGAATATACAGCCGCATCCCTAGGGGGGGATGGGGATGGTTGAAGGCCAGCCAGTCCCGATAGGGATTTTGCAAATCCCAGGTCAACAGGGTGGATAGGGCGATCTGGGGCGATAGGCTGCCAAAGCTCAGGGCGGTGGGCAGGTCGATCGGGCTGAGGATATCTAGGCTTTCTAGGGCGGGGGGCGTGCTGCCCTGGGTGGTAATGGCTCTGGCTTGGCCTGCCGCCAATTTGGCCAGCGCCCGAATCAAGCCATTGGGGTTGCCGGTGAGTTCGGTGGCGCTGCGATCGCAATAAATCGTGCGCGACCGTCCTAGCCACAGGGGCAGCTTGCGCAATAGCCAGTAAAGGGCATAGAAACCATTCGCCACGACGGCAGCGCTGTAGCGCGGAATCGGCAGTTGAAAATACTCCACCAGCCGCCCCATTTGCCAATAGCCTTGGTAGAGAGCCTGCAACACCAGGCCATAGGCCGATAACAGCGCCCAGTCGATTTGCCCCACCTGCCCAATTTCGTAAGCATAGAGGGCGGCAATTTCGTCCGGTTCGAGCTGGTCGAGGGTGCCTTGGCTAATCACAATTCGAGCAAACCGGGGCAGTCCGCCATAGCTGAAGCATAGGGGCACCTCGGTCGGCACCAGCCGCAGTTCTGGCATCTGCCACCCCCGCTGGCGGCAGACCCGCAGTAGTAGGGACGCAGCCTCGGGACTCACGGTTTTCAGTTGGCGGGTGGAGTAGGACTGCTGCTGATAGACCGCTTTGAGCAGTAAATCCCAAAGCCAAGGGCCAGCCAACACCAGCAAGGCAATGAAGATCAGGCTGATGGGTAAGGCCCGGCTATAGACTTGATAGCTCAGGTTATAGGGGGCAGGTAGACGCAAAAAGGCAATCCAGCCCACCAAAGTTTGGGGTGCTTCCTGGACTAGCCGCCGTAATAGCCAAATTAATCCCCAGGCGGTGAGGCCCAGCACCACCCACAGTTTTTCGCGCTTGACCTTGCCCAGTTTACGGGGTTGATTCAGGCGGCTACAGTCCTGCCAGGTGAGGCCAGGGGGGTTGCTGACCGGGTCTGGCTCAACCGGCTCGACCAGGGCGCTGGCAGGCTCGGCGGCCTCAGTTGTTGTTTGGGCTGGGGCTGGGCTAACTTCAGTCCCTGGGCTCTCTGGTTGACTCGGCGGATCAACTGGGGGACTGATCGCTTGATTCAGGTAGTCCGCATGAAACATGGACACCCCGGAGGATTCCAACTCGGGGGGGGCTGGGGGTTTGCTGGGTTCAGTCTCTGGCCCAGGCTGCTGCGGTGGGATTTGGGGTGAAGGTGGTGCGATCGCATCTTCTTCTGTCGCACCATCTTCCGGCTCTTTCTCCGCTAGGGGCACAAACCCGGACTGGGGTTGGGGGCTGGCGTCAGGGGATAGGGGCTGAAATCCGGTTCGCGCTTGGGCGACCCTGGTTTTGGTTGCAGGGGGCGGCGATTCAGCTGCGAGGGGCGTAAAGCCTGAGTGAGTTGGGGGCGCTTCGCCTAGGGTGTCCCAGGTTTGGCGAGCCCAGTCCCGCACCTGGCGGCTGCGGCTTTGACTGAGGCTGCGGCAGAGATTCCGGGCGGCTTGCAGGTTGCCGGTGTCCCGATAGGCTTTCACCAGCCCCATTTGCGCTTTGAGTTGCGCTTTCAGCGGTTGGGCTGCCTCAGCTTGATGGCCTAAGACTGCGGTCAAGGCTGCGATCGCAGTCTCATACTGCTTGCGCTTCAGGGCGTCTAGCCCGTGCTGCAACTGTTGATCAAGCTGGGAGGAGGGGTCAGTTGCCGACATGGTAGAGCCTCAAGAGACGTGAAAATGCGGGCGAGGGGCGGCCTGGGGGAGCGTGTCAATTTTGGCTGATTTTGGCAGCCAGCGTTAAGGATAGATGGGAGATGAGGGGATGGGTAGACTGTGAGCCTTTAACCCGCGAGGGTTAGATTGACTCGTCGGCGTCGGACTCATCGGCGTCGGATTCATCCGCATCGGCTTCATCTTCGGCTTCTTCTGGATCGGCTAGCAGTAAGTCCGTGGCCTGTTCATAGAGTCGATCGTCTGGGCTGCCGCTGAGTGCGCCGTCCTTGAGGCTGATTAACCCTTGAGCCAAGAACCCGGCTCGGTTGCGGTAGGAACGATGGGCGCTGAGCAAGTCGAGAAAGACCTCTCGCTCCACCTGTTGCCGATCGGCGCTATCGGCTAGGGGGGAACCATAGGCGGCTTCATCGACTTCGTATTTCAGCAGAAAAATTAGGGCATTGCTGCGGTGTTGCAGTTTTTTTTGCAGGGCGCGCACATCTAGCTCAGAGCGGTCAAACCCCACCTGTCCCTGAAGCCGCAACTCCACAATCGGTGCTTGCTCGGGTATCAGGGTCTGGGATGCGATCGCAGCCTCAACCGTCCCTTCAGCCATCTCGGCCAACTCTTCCGGGCTTTCCTGGCCCTTCGCCTTAACGATCAGCCGCACAATCGGGCGCTGACGATACGCCTGCTTCAGCTCAGCCCGAATGCCTTGGCGATCAATCTCAACCAGATAAGCGCCCCGCTGGTAAATCCCTTCCTCAACGTTATTGGCTTCCAAAGAACCAGGGTTAAAAATCCAGCCGTCCGCAGAATACTGTTTGTGGATATGGCCCAGGGCCAGGTAGTCCACCCCCGCTTCCTTCAATGGCAGCAAATCCTTCAGGCGCACTGCGCCCGCATAGCGGGCAATTTGGCCCTCTAACCCGTGGTGAAACAGCGCCACGGTCTGGGGTGGGCCAGGGGGTAGTTCGGCAATTCCCGCCGCCATTTTGCTCACTGCCTGGGGGGCAGAGGCTCCATACCAGGCTGACCCCACCACCCGCACGCCGCAGTCTAAATCAATGTAGCCACCGGTTTTGCTGGCCGGATCCCAGGGACTATAAAACGGCTGATCATCAGTCGGCGGGTTGGGTTCCAGTAGCTTCAGCAAGCCCCAGTCCGCTAAGTAGCGCAGCCAGCTGGTCGGGGTGCCGTAGGGCCGGTTGTCGTGGTTGCCTTCAATCGCCAATACCGGGATTTGGGCTGCTTGCAGCTGCTGTAGGCACAGTTGGGCCTGGTTCAACACAGCGGGCTGAATGTTGCGGTGCTCGAACAAATCCCCCGCAATCACCACGAAATCGACCGATTCCCCAATGGCGTACCGCTCCAGCACATCCTTCAGGGCATAGAAAAAATCTTTGGTGCGATCGCGACAATCGTAGCGATCAAACCCCAAGTGAATATCGGCAATATGCAGAAACTTCGCCACAGCATTGTCCTCAGTGCCCACCGGTTTAGCCTAGCGTCTCAGCCCTGCTCGGAACCTTCCGAACTGACTAAACCGCTGCCGTGGACGAGGCCGCTAGCTCCTCTAGGCGCTCCTGCTGATCTTGGCTGATGCAGGACTGCACCATGTCTTCGATCTCACCCTCTAGGGTGCCAGCCAGGGTAAAGTTCTTGTTCAGCCGGTGATCGGTGATGCGGTTGTCTTTGTAGTTATAGGTGCGAATCTTCTCCGAACGCGCCCCTGTCCCCACCTGGGAGCGGCGCATTGAGGTGACTTCATCCTGCTGGGCCTGCATCTTCAGGTCGTAAAGCTTGGCCCGCAAAATCTGCATGGCCCGCTCCCGGTTCTTTAGCTGGGAGCGTTCTTCGGTGCAAAACACCCGGATTCCTGTGGGTTTGTGGAACAGGTCAACCGCTGTTTCCACCTTGTTAACGTTTTGCCCCCCGGCCCCACCGGAGCGAGCCGTGCTGATTTCAATTTCACTGGGGTCAATCGCCACTTCAACCGCCTCGACCTCCGGCATAATCGCCACGGTCGCTGTAGAGGTGTGGACTCGGCCACTGGCTTCAGTTGCTGGCACCCGCTGCACCCGGTGTACCCCTGCCTCAAACTTCAGCTTGCTGTAGACCTGATCGCCCTGAATTTCGAGGATGGCTTCCTTAAAGCCCCCCATATCTGCCGGAGACTCACTGAGTAAAAACACCCGCCAGCCCTGGCTCTCGGCATAGCGAGAATACATCCGAATCAAGTCCCCAGCCCAAATACTGGCCTCATCTCCCCCAGCCCCAGCCCGAACTTCCAGCATGATGTTCTTATCATCATTGGGATCTCGGGGCAGCAGCAGCACCTTCAGCCGGATCTCCAGATTGTTGAGGGTGTCCTCTAACTCTTGAACTTCTAGGGCCGCCATCTCCCGCATGTCTGGGTCACTCGCCGCCTCTCGATAGACCTCTTTAGCGCCGACTAGGTCGGTTTTGGCCTGCTTCCATTGCCCATAGGCAATCACCGTTTCTTCTAAGGAAGCTCGGGCTTTGGCGATGCGCTGAAACTCATCAGGATCCGTGGCCACATCGGGGTCAGCCATGCGGCGGGTGAGTTCCTGGAAGGTTTGCTCAACGGAGTTGAGTTTATCTATCAGGTAGGATTCAGCCATGGTTCAGAATTGCAGGTAAGGCGAAGCAGTCAAGAAACTAAATGATACGCAAAAGCCGAGCGGCTAAGTTAGCCCCTCGGAATTGCGCAAATATCGTAGATGGGTCGGCTGTGGACAGTCCGCCTTACTTGGCGTCGTCGCTCGCTTCGCCGTCTTCGGTCGCCTGGGTGTCAATCATGCCGTACTTCCGCATGAAGCGCTCAACCCGACCTTCGGTGTCAATCAGCTTCTGGGTGCCGGTGTAGAACGGGTGATTGCCCGACCAAACGTCTACATGGAGTTGGGGCTTAGTTGACCCAACGGTCATGATTTCCTTGCCGTCGCAGAAAACTTTGGCGTCGGGGTACCAGGTGGGATGGATGTCAGATTTTGCCATGATCAAACCTTAAGTATCGCGAGTTGTCACTAGGGAAGTTTCCCTTGGTCATAGGCCGCTAGGGGCGGTTATTCCCAGGAACAAACCCTGAG
>PXDR01000348.1 GCA_003566335.1 Cyanobacteria bacterium T3Sed10_344R1 | reverse complement strand
GAGAGATTAGGGGGTTTCCAGAGATGTGTCAGCCAGTCAGGGTTAAGCCACGGCAAAATCGGTGATTTGTCGGCGCTCGACGGACTTAAACCCTAGAACAATCTGCTGGCTGTCAACGCCAAGGGCAATGAGTTCTGGAGCGATGCCCGCTTCGGTGCCGTCTTGCTGAATCCAGATTTTGCCGTCAACGACGTCGCAGTGAATCAGGGTGCCGTAGATGCGCCGCTGCCCCTGCCAGCCGATTTCAGTCAGTAGGTAATGGTCGTTTTTCTCATCGACGATGAGCTGTAGTTGAGTCTCTGGATCTCGGCCCAAGAAGTCGATGTAGTCTTGCAAGACCTGCAAAACGGCCTGTTTCAGCTTGGGGTTTGGGGTATCCATTGAACAATAACCGCCTGAGCGGGGCTGAAGGTAAACAAGCGAATGACGCGATCTTCAATCAGCACAGCGCCAGCTTCTTCTTCAAAAATGGAGGCGCGCACCGCATCGGGAACGGCTAAATACAGTGCTCTATCTGGATCATAGCGGGTAAGCAGGTGGTCGTATAAGACGAACTGCCCCACGGCATCTTCCAGGTCTCTCATGTCAGAGGCACTGCGGAAGCTTTTGACCTCAATGGCAATTTTCTCAAGCCCCCGTTCGGCGGCAAGGAGGCGCTCCGCCCCGAGATCAACAAATAGGTTTTTGCCCTTAGAGAGCTTAAGCCGATAGGGATCGTGGGTAATCGTCCACCCGTCTTTTTGCAGGGCGTGTTTGACAGCATCGTGATAGATGTCTCTCGCTGGCATGTGCTCAGTTCTCTCTGATTGAATCAAGGCTTGCAGGCCCAAGCTTCAGCTCTAGGGCAACGTATTTTCAAGGCTTTCGAGACTTGTGTCAGGCAGTCAACCTTGCACCTCCTATCTCAAGCTCTCAACATACTGGCGAATCGCCTGGGCCTGCTGCTGAGAGTCGAGGCATTGCGCCTGAATCAGTGCATCTATTCCCAGTCCATTCACCAGGGCCAACAGCACATTTGCCTCAACCGCTGGGTTAACCGCTGGCCGGATCTGCTGTGCCTGCTGTAACGCCCTGAGTTCATCAATGACAACTGCCCGCAATTGCGCCGCACTGCGCTGATGGGCTGCCATCAACGCCGGATGACCAATGGCATGACCTAAAAACGCGACCCACACCCGCAGAATCTCCTGGCGCTCAGTGTCCTGGGGCAGAAAGGTTAGCAGCATGGCAACCAGCCGCTCCCGTTCCAGCATTTTCTCTCGCTGCAGTACCGCCATGCCCGTAGTCAACCGTTGGGTGACTTGATCTAGGGCAAACAACATCAACGCCTGCTTATCTCGAAAGTGGTGGGTCACTACCCCCGTTGTGCAGCCCAACTCATGGGCGATCGCCCGCAGACTGGTGCGGTCTAAGCCCTCACGGACAATCACCCGCCAAGCCGCAGCAGCAACCTCATAGCGTCGATCTGGCTGGGACATGGGGCAAATACTGGCCTCAGATTCACTGCCTTGACACCGTAGCATAACAGTTGTTATCTATTGCATAACAACTGTTATGAGGTAAATCATGAATAATCAACCAAGCCTGACTCAGCCGCGAGGAGGTTGGGCAGGCGGACTGGATCGCCTTGCTGGGCCAGGGGCAACCCTCGCCGAACTGGGGCTGCAATTTATCCCGGCGGTAGCAGCCCTGGCGATCGCACCGGCCTATGCCCTGACCTTGCCAGTGGTCTGGACAGGACTACAGCTCTGCCTCATCGGGCTGCTTGCCCTGGATTTAGTTGGGGGCGTGCTGACCAATGCCACGGTTTCAGCCAAGCGCTGGTATCACCGACCAGGGCAAGGCTGGCGGCAGCATCTTGGGTTTGTGGCCCTGCATGTGATCCATCTCGGGCTAGTGGCAGGGCTGTTTCGCGGCGGGGATGGTTGGTTCTTTAGCGCAGTCTCAGCCTATTTGCTAATGGCGGCAAGTGTGATTGTGTTTGCCCCTGCAGATTTACAGCGACCCATCGCCCTGGGCCTGTATGGCTTAGGGCTGCTGGGAGATCGCTACTGGCTCACCCCAACGTTGGGGTTGGAGTGGTTTCTGCCGTTTTTCTTTCTAAAGCTTTTAGTCAGTCATCTGTTGCCGGAATCATCAGCGGATCAGCAAGATTAGTGACGCACGACTGACTCCCTTGCACCGATTGGCGTAAATACTGGAGCAAGCCCCATGACTAATCCAATGTGGACTCAAGATTCTCGATTAACCCATCGTCGCTTGGGAATAGCGCTGTGGCTGTTGATTGGCAGCTTTGCCACCCTGGTTCCCGGTGGCCCGATCGAAACTCGGGACTTTTCTCACCTGAGTTCGGCGGTATTTTGGGGGTTTAATATCGTTTTGCTGCTGCTGGGGCTATCGGGGCTGGCCGTGAGCTATGGTGCATGGCAAGGGAAGCGCTGGGCAAGTTGGGGGGCCATCCCCATCTTTTGGCTGTATTTGGCAGTGTTCGTCTTAGATTGGGCGCAGGTTTTCCCCCCGACTCCTGACGCTATGGGCCTGGGGTTGGGCCTAGTGGAATGCTTCGGGGCCATGTGCTGCGCTTACGGTTTAGTCTTTGCCCACCGAGCCCTGACAGAAAGCGTGTAGTTCGATTTGAGTGCCTGTGACTCAGCAAATTGCCCAGACGTTAGCTGGCCCGATTGAATATCGGGTTGAAGGCCGTGGGCCAACGGTCATGGTTTTACAGGGGGGGCACTGCAGCCGCGAAAGTCGGCTTTCCCACGAGCGCTTAGTAGACGATGGCTTCACGGTACTAACGCCGTCGCGTCCGGGCTATGACAGAACCCCGGCAGCCGTGGGGCCAACAGCCCAGGCGGCGGCAGATGCCCTCGTGGCGCTCTTGGACAGCCTGAATCTGGCCCAAGTTGACGTGATTGGCATCTCAGCGGCAGGGCCAACGGCCTTAGCCTTAGCCCAACGGCATCCTAATCGAGTGCGGCGACTAGTTCTAGAATCTGCGATCGCAACGCCCTGGGATCCCCAAACAAAGCGTCAAGCCCGTTTGCTGTTTGGCCGTGCCGAGAAACTCACCTGGGGACTGCTGAAACTGGCGCTGAAGCTGGCTCCTAGACCAGTGCTGCAAGTTATGGTGCAAGCCTTTACCACCTTAGATGCTGCTGCGGTCATGGCCCAATTCAGTGCTGATGACTTGGCCTTTGTCCGCCGTCTGATTGAAACCTCACAATCCGGCAGGGGCTTCGTCCACGACCTCGAACATCAAGTCGAGTCACTGACCAGCATTACGGTGCCAATTCTGTTTATGTACTCGCCCTACGACAAGGCCGCCCCGCCGAGCAATGTCCATCGCGTGGCGGCAGAAGTGGGTCACTGCGAGGTGTATGAAGTCCCTGCCGATAGCCACCTGATTTGGATTGGCCCTGCAGCCGATGCAGTTTGGCAACGACGACTAACGTTTCTCAGGACGTAGGAAGCTTTCATGGGTTTTTAGCAGCACAACTGACGATAGCAAGATTTAGGAGCCAACCATGACTCGAAATCCGGGACAACCCATAGATTTGCCGCAAGAGGAGCGGGCAATTCGCAAAGCCGGTACCCTCTCTTTGCTGCTATGCCTGCTGTGCTTTGGTTTGGGCTATTTGATCTGGCCGCTGTGGTTTGAATTTCCCGCTGAACTGGTTGACCGCCTAGCCTTTGCCCTGCAAGTCAGCCTGTTTGCGTTGATTTGGGTGCTGGTGGGGGTGATGCTGGTCTCAACCGGGCGACGTAAATCGGTTGAGGATGTGGGTGGATCGGCTGCGGGGCCGCCTAGCGCCAAAATTGCCGTGCAGGTCGCGTTTCTGCAAAACACCTTGGAGCAAGCCGTATTAGCGGTGGGAGCCTACTTGGTGTTGGCCACCCGCCTTAGCGGCCCGGCTCTCTCGCTGTTGGTGACGGCGGTGATTCTGTTTGGCGTAGGACGGCTTTTGTTTTTGCGGGGTTATCAGCGCGATCATCGGGGGGCCAAAGGACGGGCCTTTGGCATGACCTTGACGATGTGGCCCACCCTAGCGGGCTACTTGCTGGCGATCGCACTCATTCTGCGGCCTGGATAACTCCATCAGCAACGCCCATGCCTCTATCCCAGGCAGCGATGACGATAACGTTAGTTGTTACCTTATCAAGCCGATGTCTCACTCACTTAGAACCGCCCTACTGAGCCTTCCCTTATTGGCCCTGAATCTTCTTCCCCAGGGCATAGCTCTAGCCGCGAATACCCCAGCTGAAGCAGACTGTTTGAACTATATTCTGGGTTCTAATGAACAGTTTTACTGCTTTGAAGCCGGAAAGCTGCGCCCCGTTGCCCCACCCCCTGAGACGCCAGATGCCTATGGCGATCGCAACGCCCTCATAGAAGAGCGCTTAGCCCGTTGTCAGCCTGGCACTTTGGCCATGAACCACCCTCTAAATGACCTCTTTGCAGATGAGCCAACTCTGTTTGTCACCACCAATATTCATGGCTGGCAGGCGGATCGCTGTCTTGTGGATTACTACATTCATCTGATTGCGGCTCCTGAACAGAAGGTTCTGTATCTGGCTTGCCGCTACCGTTCCACCACCCTTAACAGAATGATTGAGAGCTCTGCTGAATCAACCCGCACCGGAGAGTACTCCTTCAACACCGCAGATCCAGAGGATCGGGCGATGTCTGAGGGAATTATGGCTGACTGTGAATTGGGGAATGAAGCAGAGCTACAGCAGTTATTTGAGGGATCTTTTCCTGGCAGCGGAGAGTAGACCTAACAGAGGCATCCCTTAAGTGGGTATCAACTTAAGCCATCTGCCATTTGTTTATGTCTCTATTTCAAGAAACCGTTTTGACCCTCGCTGGCCGCCATGGTTTAGCCCTAGATCCAGCCTCATTGCAAACCAATGAGTCAGGGCTAGATTTTCAGGTTGCGATCGCAACCACCCAGGGCGGTCAACCTTGGTTACTGCGACT
>PXDR01000584.1 GCA_003566335.1 Cyanobacteria bacterium T3Sed10_344R1 | reverse complement strand
TGTTACTGGCCTCACCAACCAAGGCGACCACTGGCAAATCCACACCGACCAAGGCGACTTCACCAGCCGCTATGTGATCGCGGCGGATGGCGGCAAAGGGCCAACGGCTAGCTGGCTGGGGTTCAAGACTCGGCGGCGTAAACTTGCGATCGCATTAGAAGCCGAAGCCTACACTCCCATCAGCGATCCGCCCCTACTGCACTTAGAAATGGGGCTGGTCAAGCAGGGCTATCTCTGGAACTTTCCCAAAGCCGACGGTCAATCCATTGGCATAGGCGTGTTTCCGGGGGGTAAATCCCAGGGATTGAAGCAGTGCCTACAAACCTATGGTCAGAGTTTCGGCCTGGACTTAACCCAGTGGCACACAGCCATTCATCCCCTGTCGGTTTGGCAGGGTAAACAGCGGCTCCATACCGACCGGGCACTGCTAGCCGGGGAAGCCGCTTGCCTGGTAGACCCCTTTACCGCCGAAGGGATTCGGCCCTCGATGTATAGCGGGGTTCAGGCTGCGATCGCAATTCACGATGCCCTCAACGGCGACCCCGACGCCCTGCCCCACTACAGCCAGCACCTCCACGACTCCTGGGGGGCCGACCTCGCCTGGGCCGATCGCATCGCCAAGTTATTTTATGCCCTACCCCGGGTCGGCTATCGGCTGATGGGTCAGCCCAAAGCCACTCAAGTCATGCTGCAAATCTTTGGCGGTGAAAAACGCTACCGCGACGTGGCCCATCGGGCCTTAGGGCGACTGATGGGCCAATAATTGGCGAATTAGCCGTTGCAGCCTGCGATTATCTGGGGACTGGTAGGCAATAAGGACACTTGCGGAGTCATGGCCATTAGGCGATAGATTATTGCCGTCTTTCGGCTGCTTCGGGCTATCAAAATCAGGGTGAAGTAGACAAGTTAAATCCCGGATAATACAGGTACTAAATAGACGTAAAAAGACATTCAATCTTCAGCAATTTCACTCACCAGATTGCTGAAGCCTCTGGGTAAATCAGCCTAGAATAGATGACTGACAGGCTTAAATAGAGAACTTCAGCAAAGTCTCACTGCCTCATCAATACAGCCCAAGACAGCGTGTCGCAACGATAAAAACCATCTGTAGAACTACTTAAATAGCTGAAAATCTGTTGACAGGATCAGGGTTTTCGTAAAAAATCTTGTGGAACACTTCATCTATTTAAGGGTCTGGTAAAGTTAGCCATCAAGTCTAAACAAGTCTAAAACTGACTGTCTGCCAAAGCGCCTAGAGACCTAGAGACTCCTGACTAAGCTTTTATGCAGAGGTTCAGGCTTGGCGTTTGTTGTGAAACTCGATAAAGGGTTTAGAGTCAATGATCATGTCAAAAGCTGCTTCTACCCCGATGAACCAAGCATCGTTGGTGAACCCATCGAGCGATGCCCCAGCTGCTCAGAGCGAGGCTGGTGTCAAAGGTTCAAACACGGCCCAGGCTGCCAAGCAAGGCAGCGGCTCGACCAAAACAATTCTCAGTGTTGATTTGGGGCGAACTTCGACCAAAACCTCGATCAGTCGCGATCCCGAGGGCGTCGTTTTTATTCCAGCGAACGTCAAGCGTCTGTCCATGGAACAGGTGCAGGGCGGTGCCTTCGAGGCCAGAGTCACCGATCCCCTGTCTGATATCTGGATGGTGTACCAGGGCAGCGGCTATGCCATGGGGCAACTCGCAGAAGACTTTGGCGCGAACTTAGGGGTGGGTCAATCTAAGGTGAATGATGCCTTAGTCAAGGTCTTAGCCTGCATCGGCTACTTTCAACTGCAAGATGAGATCTCGGTGGTTCTAGGGCTGCCCTATCACTCCCAGGAGCAGTTTGAGCGAGAGAAAGAACAGCTCATCAGCCTGCTGTCTGGCCCCCATGTGATGAGCTATCGGGGGGAGTCCCTGACCATTCAGATCAATAAGGTTTGGGTCATGCCCGAAGGGTATGGCAGCATTCTCTGGCATGAGGTTCAAAATAACAGCGACACCAGCGTTGACTTCACCAAGCTGCCAGTGGCGATTGTGGATATTGGCCACCAAACCACAGATTGCTTGATGGTGGATAACTTCCGGTTCGCTCGCGGGGTTTCTAAGAGTGAAGCCTTTGCCATGAGCCAGTTCTATGAGCAAGTGGCCGCTCAGATTGAGGGGGCCGATAGCCAGTCCCTAGCCCTAATCGCCGCCGTTAATCGAGAAAAAGGGGAGCGGTTCTATCGTCCCCGAGGGGCCAGCAAACCAACCAACCTCGACGACATCGTACCGAATCTCAAAGAGAGTTTTTCGCGGGAAATGTGCGATCGACTGCTGGCTTGGCTCCCCGATCGGGTGACCGACGTTATTCTGACTGGGGGCGGGGGCGAGTTCTTCTGGGAGGACATTCAGCGTCTGTTAAAAGAGGCCAAAATCAACCCCCACCTGGCCACGCCTTGCCGCCAAGCCAATGCCCTGGGACAATACCTCTACGGGGAGGCCCAGCTAGCGGCAGCTCGGTCAGCTCGGTCGTCAGCCTAGTCTAATCTGCCTGGGGATCAGCCCAACCGACGCTCTCCTCAACTGAACACGAGTCTCTTCACGCTAATCGCTGAGTCATTCCTGAGGTAAGACTAGCGGGTATCTGTGAAGGAAATTATCAGCTCAGTTGAGGGGAGTTTCGTGCTAATGGTTGGCATTATGGTTTCAAGATAGAAATAATGGTATTCAAGTGGCTACGCCAGACTAAAAAGCCAGTTATTTTTCGTCGAAACGAGCTTGATCAGTATCTACTTGCGGCCATTAAGGCCGAGCTAGCTAATCAGCCAGGCTTAAGCTTTAGCAGCCTTTGTAAAGAAGCGCTCCACGAGTTTTTACAGGCTAAGCATTCTGAACTCAGTCCCCCCTCCTCGCCCAGCCCTCAACGTCTTGAGCGCCTTGAAGCTCAGTTACTCAGCGTGGAGCAGCGTTATTCATCCCAAGAGAAAAACCGGCTAGATCGCTTAGAAGCTCAGGTGCAACAGCTTGCGTTTCAGATGGTGAATTTAGGCGGTTCTAGGGCGGCGTCTGCCCCCATGGCTCCCCAGCCCATGACTGAATCCATCTCCTATGAAGAACCCGTTGAAGAGGTGCCTGAAGATCCGGTGCTGTCTCGCCTCAGCGGCTTAATTGACGACTTCTAGTCAGCGCCAATCAATGCGGGGCCGGATGCCGTTTGTCGTTAGGGGAGTCAAGGTTGTCAGCAGGCTGCCCCAGGCTGGGATTAGAGAATAATGCCGATCAAGTGGAGATCGAGAGGGGGTCAATTTTCTTCAAGACTTGCTGAGAGGGGGATGACATGCTGCATGTAATTACTTGATTACCTATGCAGGTAAGGGGGAGTCATGCCTTATCAACTCGACGGTAGCCTACTGGAAGCCTGTAGCTGCAAGGCTATTTGTCCCTGCTGGGTGGGGCAAGATCCCGACGGCGGACGATGCCGTGGGACAATCGCCTGGCGAGTCGACAGCGGCACGATTGACGGTGTAGATGTCTCTGGACTCACGCTGGGAATTTTGGCGGACATTCCGGGCAATGCCTTGGCGGGTAACTGGAAGGTGGCACTGTTTGTTGATAATCGCGCTACCGCAGAGCAAGAGGCGTTGCTGCTAGAGGCTTTCACCGGCAAGAAAGGCGGCCCCTTGGCCGATATCGCGGCGCTGGTGGGGGATGTCGTTGCGGTCGAGCGGGTTGCGATCGACGCAGATATTCAGGAAGGTACCGGACAACTGCGCCTAGGCGACGTTATGACGGCAGATATGCAGGCTCTTAAGGGCAGTACTGGCGAGCCTACGAAGCTCTACGACGCCGTTTTCTCCTTCCGCCCCGGAGCCCCCGCCTTTCCTGGCAAGGCTGCTACATACCGAGTGGCTTGTCCCCAACTGGGAATGGAACTGGAGATGCAGAACCATAGCTCGGTGCAGGGGGCGTTTAGCTTCTCTGCCTAGGGTCAATCTCGGCAACGCTCGACTGTGCCTATGGTGATGTCATGCAAGAGTTTTTTGCGACCCAGTTAAACGGACAGCCTACCAAGCGCTATAACCAAGTCCTCATCGGTCTAATCAGCATCATGATTGGCCTGGCTTGGTTGATACTTGGGCTCTGGTCTGCGTCTCCCGACACTCGCTATCTCACTCCCGGCTTTGAACCAGGCTTTTTAGGTGATGCGGGGCTAGGGTTGCCAGGGGCTGAGGTACTGCTGTCGCTAGTTTGCCACGCGGGGCTTTGGGTGTTGATGTGTGTCGCCATGATGCTGCCAACGACCCTACCGCTGCTGGTGATTTGGCAGCGTCTGGTGTCGCGCCATCGCGATCAGCTGTTACTGGTAGGGTTGGTCATCGCGGCATATCTGAGCGTCTGGCTAGGCTTTGGCCTGATCGCCTATGGGGCAGATGCTGGTCTCCATCAGCTGATCCGAGCTAGCTCTTGGTCTGCCTCCAATCGCTGGCTCCTAGGGACAGCTACTTTGAGCTTGGCCGGACTGTTTCAGTTCAGCCCCCTGAAAAACTACTGTCTGGAACGGTGTCGATCGCCCCTGGGTATGGCCATGGCTGCCTGGCAAGGAGAGGGGCTACGGCGTCAGGCATGGCTATTAGGGATCAACCATGGCCTATTTTGTCTGGGCTGCTGTTGGGCTCTGATGCTGCTGATGTTTGTGGTGGGTATGGGCAACCTGGGCTGGATGCTGCTGCTGGGGGCGGTGATGGCCATAGAGAAAAATGCTCCCTGGGGTGATCGCCTGAGTATTTCCCTTGGGGTTGTGCTCTTGGGAGGTGCGATCGCAATAGCTGCGTCTAATCTCAACTTTATGCTCAACACTGCGGCTTGAACCCTCGTCCTAGTCTCGACATTCAGCCGTCTTTTTCCACCTGAGCATAGGATGCTTTCAACTAGGTGAAATTTTGTGACTATCTCTACAGCATTTCAGCACTTAGGGCGATCGAAAACTGCCTGAAGGCATTCACGCGCTGAT
>PXDR01000521.1 GCA_003566335.1 Cyanobacteria bacterium T3Sed10_344R1 | reverse complement strand
CAAACGCTAACCACACAGCCCGGCGGCAGCACAATTGGACGACTCGACAGACTCATGGGGCAAATTGGCGTCACCACCAGGGCATCCATCCCAGGATGCACAATCGGGCCATTGGCGGCGACGGTGTAGCTTGTAGACCCGGTGGGGGTGCTGATCAGCAGCCCGTCCCCCTGGTATTGATCCACCACTTCCCCATCGATTTCCATTTCTAAAATCGAGGTGATCATCCGGTCAGCCGAGGCCGGTTTGACGCACATCTCGTTCAGGGCTAAGTAGCGCTCGCTGACGGGTTCTAAGTTGGTGCGGTTGCCCTCATAGAGTTGCGATCGCAGCATCATCCGTCGCTGCACCGCAAACCGATCTTCCAGCAGCCGCCGCCACATGGTTTTAGAGTCGCTGCACACCTCAGACGACTCGGTCAAAAACCCCAGGTGACCGCCAATATTCAAAGCCAAAATCGGAATATTGTCCGCCGACAGATGTCGAGCCGCCGTCAGCGCCGTACCATCACCGCCAATCACCACTGCCAGGTCAATCGGCTGAGTTACCGACGCCAGAAAAACCGGGTAAGGATTATCCTTAGGGCCACTTGGCCCCATCAACACACGACAGCCCAGCTCTTCCAACTCCCGAGCGCACTGCGCCGCCCAGGTTTGACTCAACCGGTTACCTGCCTTATGGGCAATGATGACCTGCTTGAGTTCCAAACCTTACCACTTCAGTAAGTTGAACTGCTCCATGTCCACCGTGTCGCGGTTGCGGTAAATCGACAGCACAATCGCCAGACCGACTGCCGCTTCTGCCGCCGCAATCGTAATCACAAACACCGAAAAAACCTGACCTTTAATGTCCTGCGGGTCTAGATAGTTCGAGAACGCCATCAGATTGATGTTGACCGCATTCAGCATCAACTCAATCGACATCAGCACGCGAATCACGTTGCGGCTAGTGACTAAACCATAAATCCCCACACAAAACAGGGCCGCCGCCACAATCAAGAAGTATTCCAGTTGCATAGAAATCGTCAGGGAGTGAACAAGGCTTACAACGGCGGCTAGCCCTCAAGGCTAGCCAAATTCAGTTCTGATCTTAAACTCCGGAAAGCTCAGAAACGCTCAGAAACGCTTAGGCATCACCATCAGGGGGCGCAGACCCAACCGCCACCAAATCCCGAGGGCGCTCCGGCAGCTTCAGCCCCTCTGGCTGCGGATCTCCAGGCTGCTCGTCGGGGATAAACTCGCGACGGGCCAGGATAATTGCCCCCACTAGGGCAATCAGCAGCAGCACTGACGCGAGTTCAAAGGGCAGCAAAAAGTCGCTGAACAGATGCATCCCAATCAGTACGACCGAGCCATCCCCGGCTGCCGCTTCCGTAGAAATTGCCCAAGTCGTACCCAGCACCATTGTGCTCAAGAGGGCAAACAACCCGCCGCAAACTGCCGCCGTCGCCAGCTTGCCCAGCCAGGCATTGGGCAGCGGCACAAAGTCCTGCTGCTTATTCACCAGCATGATGCCGAACAGAATCAGGATGTTGACCGCACCGACGTAGACCAGAATCTGTGCTGCGGCCACAAACCCAGCATTCAGCAAGATATACAGGCCAGAAATACTGGCAAACACCATCCCAAGCAAGAAAGCAGAATGGACAATGTTAGACAGCAGCACTACCCCTAGGGCAGCACCAATCACCATCAGGCTTAGTATCCCGAAGGAAACAATTTGAACGCCTTCCGCTAAATTCACAACCGTTAACTCCTCTCCTGTGTGCTTGCCGCTGTCTGTATTTGGCCGTTTGAGCTTAGCTGTTTACGCTTAGCCGTCTGTAGCTTACGCCGTCCTGGCTGGGGGAACCAGCCCGAGTTTTCTAACCCTTGTCCGAAGCTGCTTGGTCGGCAGGCTCCTTAGCGGCCTCTAACTCGTCCAGGATTTCCTCTGGCATCTTACCGGCTCGGCGGGAACCAGCGGGTAGATCGTGGGGGCTCATCACGCCCTTAGGCAGATAAGCCAACTCCCGCAGCGGGGTCACCATCGGATCTTGGGTGACCTTGTAGGGCAGCCGTCCCATGGCGACGCTGTCGTAGTTCAGCTCGTGCCGATCGTAGGCAGCCAGCTCGTATTCTTCCGTCATCGACAGGCAGTTGGTGGGGCAATATTCCACGCAGTTGCCGCAGAAAATACAGACCCCAAAGTCGATGCTGTAATGGTTCAGCGTCTTCTTTTTGGTGGCTTTGTTAAATTCCCAGTCCACGACTGGCAGGTTGATTGGGCAAACCCGAACGCAGACTTCGCAGGAAATACACTTATCAAACTCAAAGTGAATCCGGCCCCGGTAGCGCTCAGACGGGATTAGTTTTTCGTAGGGATACTGCACGGTCACGGGGCGACGGCGCATGTGGTCAAAGGTGACGGACAGTCCTTGGCCAATAAACTTGGCGGATTGGGCTGTCTCTTTGGCGTAGTCACCAACTTGCTTCAGAAAGTTGAGCATGGGTGTCCTCTCGCAGAATGGAGTACGGAAAGTTGGGGCAGGGGTAGGCTAGCCGCCGAACGCAATCGGGAAGGTCAGCTTCAGCGCAGCGGTCACCAGGAGGTTAACCAGGGCAATGGGTAGCAGGAATTTCCAGCCTAGATCGAGCAGTTGGTCAATGCGAACCCGAGGCACAGTCCACCGCAGTAAAATCGCTATAAAGACCAGCAGATAAGCTTTGGCCAGGGTCATAAAGATGCCAGCGGCAGCCGCCACAATCTGGAGCCAAGGGGTGGATTCGCTGACGCCAATTACACTGGCGATCGCACCAATGGACACCGGCAGTTCCCAACCGCCCAGGTACAGCACCGCCACTAGCAGGGCTGACAGCACCAAGTTGACGTAAGACCCAACGTAGAACAGGCCAAACCGCATCCCTGAATACTCGGTCTGATACCCGGCCACCAGTTCTTCTTCAGCCTCGGGCAGGTCAAAGGGCAAACGCTCGCACTCTGCCAGGGCCGCGATCCAAAAGATTAGAAAGCCGATCGGCTGTCGCCAGATGTTCCAGCCAAGGATGCCGTAGCCCGCCTGCTGGTTCACGATATCGACGGTGCTGAGGCTATTGGACATCATCACCACCGCCAAAACCGCCAGGGCTAAGGGGATTTCGTAGCTGATGGACTGGGCAGCGGCTCGCAGCCCGCCCAGCAGGGAATACTTGTTGTTGGAAGAGTATCCAGCCATCAGCAGGCCAATCGGGGTGACGCTAGACAGGGCAATCCACAGGAAGATCCCCACCCCGAGGTCGGTGATCACCATGTTCTGGCCGAAGGGCACCACCAGAAACGAGAGAAACACCGGAATCACCACAATGGCTGGGCCGAGGGTAAACAGCCAGGGATCGGTTTTGGCCGGGGTGATGTCTTCTTTAACCAGGAGCTTCAGGCCGTCAGCGGCAGCTTGGAGCACCCCTAGGGGGCCAGCAAACTCAGGGCCAATCCGCTGTTGGGCCGCCGCAGAGATTTTGCGCTCTAGCCACACCGTGACAAAAATGCTGACGGTAGCCGCGATCAGAATCAGGGTCATGGGCAAGGGCAGCCAAGAGGCTTTGGCTGCCCCAGCGGGCAAACCAAGACCGGTCAAGGCGTCTACAAAGCTACCTTGAAGATCAATTCCTAGGGTCATGGGCATGGGCCTGTGAATACTGGCTGTATGAAGATTCTTGTAATTAACTCTATGGCTTAGTATATCGCCCGATTGGGAATCCCCCGGCTGTCAGGACGAAAACCACGATAAGAAGATTGAGGTTAAGCGATAGGGGAATATCAATCTGTTAAATCTATGCAGAGGATTAAACAGCAGAAAAAACCCCTCAGCCGAGGGCCAAGGGGAGAAGTTCCTGAAAATCGTCACTTATTCTTTTTCCATCATCGGCAGCTTGGGGATGCTTGCCAAGAGGGGTCGGACACCCCATTAAGCCGCCATTCTCTTAGCTGTGCTGCTTATCCCAGAGTTGATGGCGTTCGCTGATTGGCAAATAGCTGGCTTCCTTGGGGCCGGTGTAAATCTGGGTGGGGCGGAAGATGCGGTTTTCGCCGATTTGCTCTTTCCAGTGGGCCAGCCAGCCAGCGACCCGGGCGATCGCAAACACTGGCGTAAACAGGTCGGTGGGAATCCCCAGCTTGCTGTAGACCAAGCCCGAGTAAAAGTCCACGTTGGCATAGACGCCCTTGTGGCCCATTTTTTCGGTCACCACCTGCTCTAGTTCTAGGGCGATGTCGTAGTAGTCATCCCGGCCAAACTTTTCAAACAGCTGCTCAGCCAAGGCTTGCAGGATGGTGGCGCGGGGGTCTTTGACCTTATACACCCGATGGCCAAACCCCATGATTCGGGATTTGTTGGCGATGCAGTTTTCCACATAGGGGCGGACATTATCCACCGTGCCGATTTCCTCCAGCATGGTGATCACCTCTTCGTTCGCGCCGCCGTGGAGCGGCCCTGCCAGGGTGCCCACCGCTGAAGCAATCACGGCATAGGGATCGGTCAGGGTGGAGGCGGTGACCATAGCCGAGAAGGTGGAGGCGTTGATGGTGTGCTCGGCGTGGAGGGTGAGGCACACGTCAAAGATCCGGGCTGCTAGGGGATCAGGCTCCCGCTCGGTCAGCATGTAGAGAAAGTTGGCCGAGTAGTCCAGGTCGTCCCGAGGCTGAATCGGGTCGTTCCCTTTGCGCATCAGCTGGAACGCGGCCACCATAGTGGGGATTTTGGCCAGCAGCCGCACCACGGCAGCCTGAATGTAGGTGGGGCTGTCGAGGGCGCGGCGAGAGTAGAACAGGCCCAGGGCGGCGGCACAGGCTTGCAGAGCATCCATCGGGTGGCCTGATTCGGGGAAGCATTTCATCATGTCCCGAATCCGGTACTTGAGGCGGCGATGGTAGCGGATTTCATGTTCAAAGGCGTCCAGCTCTTGCTGGGTGGGCAGCCCGCCCCAAATCAGCAGGTAGGCGGTTTCGAGAAACGT
>PXDR01000617.1 GCA_003566335.1 Cyanobacteria bacterium T3Sed10_344R1 | reverse complement strand
TAGCGGGCAACGTCCCCCTTCCCCTCACCCAGGCTAACGCCCGCCGCATCTGCACCCTGGCCCAGGCCACCGTGCCGGTCTATGCCGGGTGTCCTCGCCCCCTGCTGCGCCCCTTAACCACCGCCGAAGCCGTTCACGGCAGCAGCGGCCTAGCAGATGGGGTTGAGTTACCAGAGCCAACCGTGGCGCTCCAAACCCAACACGGCGTGGATTTCTTGATTGAGACCTTGATGACTGCGCCGCAGCCGGTAACCCTGGCCATGCTCGGCCCCTTAACTAACCTGGCCGTGGCCCTCGTGAAGCAGCCCCAAATCTTGGAGCACATCCAGGAAGTGGTGATCATGGGTGGGGCGATCACCTACGGCAACGTCACCCCCGCCGCCGAGTTCAACTTCTACACCGATCCCCATGCCGCCAAGGTGGTGTTCGAGTCCGGGGCCAAGCTCACCCTGTTTACCCTGGATGTCACCCACCAAACCCTGACCACCCCAGCTCGCCTGGCGGCACTGCGGGCGCTAGGGCCAGTGGGCCAGACGGCGGCGGCATTGCTGGACTTTTACGGGACGTGCGACCGCAGCCGATTTGGCCTAGACGGAGCCCCCCTCCACGACCCCTGCGTGGTTGCCTATTTGCTGGATCCCGACCTGTTCACCTACCGCCAAGTCAACGTCACCATTGACGCCGAAAGCCATCTCAATCTAGGGCGCAGCCTCGTGGACTGGTGGGGCGTGAGTCCAGCCCCCGCCAATACCCAGGTGGCGGGCACCGTCAACGCAGACGGGTTTTACACCTTGTTGACTCAGCGCTTGAGCCGCTTGTAGTCGTACAGTCTCGGGCACGTGCCAAAACGCGTGCCAAAACGCATCCAAAAAAAGAAACTCCAAGGGTTAGCTTGGAGTTTCTTCAAGGCAGATCCCAGGGGATTTAGTCAGAAGAGTCAGTGCGGCGATTCGGTGAGCGTAAGTCGCCTTGAATACGGCTCCCTAGCCGAGCAGGCTAAGGGCTAGCAAGGTGCTAAGCGCCGTCACCACATAAAAGCTGCTGACCACTTGGGTCTCCGTCCAGCCAGAGAGCTCAAAGTGGTGATGGAGCGGAGCCATTTTGAACAAACGGCGACCGATGCCGTCATCATTTTTAGTGGCTTTGTAGTAGGCCACCTGCAAAATCACCGACAGCGTCTCGGCAAAGAACAGCAGGGTCAACAGCAGCAAGCCGAACAGATTGCCGCTGAGAATGCCCACCGCTGCCAGCGCCCCGCCCAGGGCCAGGGATCCCGTGTCTCCCATGAAGACTCGGGCTGGGTTGCGGTTATGGCTGAGGAAACCTAGACAGCCGCCGCTAAGGGCGGCACAAAATATCATTAGTTCCGGGTGAGCCGGGGCGACCAAGGCCGCTAAGCCCAGCAATGCGATCGCACCAGTACCAGCCATCAGCCCATCTAACCCGTCAGTCAAGTTGGTGGCATTGCTCTCAGCCACCAAGGTGAATCCGGCAAGGGGCCAAAACAGTAGACCCAAGGGTAAGGTCAACCCCAGGGGTAAGGCCACAGTGCTAATGTTGACGGGCTGAGTTGCGATCGCCCACAGGCAAAAGGTCACAGCACAGCCTACCTGAAGCACCAGCTTCATCCGAGGCGAAATGCCCTTGTTTGACCGACGACGCAGCACCTGCCAGTCATCCACCCAGCCAATCGCGGCATAGGCCAGGGTGATCAAAGCCGCTCCGACCACCGTGGGGGCAAACCCCGTCCAAATCAGGGCCAGCCCAACCGCTGTCGGCACAAAGAAAATGCCGCCCATGGTCGGCGTCCCGGCTTTTTTGAGATGACCTTGAGGCCCATCTTCTCGAATAAATTGACCAGTTTTCAGCGCCCGCAGTCCGGGAACCGCCCAGTGACCAATCAAGGCACTGAGTAAGGCCCCAACCACCAGGGGCAAAGTCAAAGACTCACTGCCCCAACCACGCCCCGAGAGGCCATCGAGCACAATAGCCATCACAATCAGACTGCTGCCCAAGACCCAGAGCAGCTTCTTCCCTGACAGACTCAGGGATTCTGTTGATAAGAATTTTGCATCCACGAGCGAGTTCCTTCACACACCACACACACCACACTTCGACCTGTTTCCCCTTATGTCCGCAGAGTTTTCAAGTTATTGAAAACCCGGCTTCTAGACTCAGTCGTGCTGACTCAGGGGATCTCGATTTACTCTTCATCATCCGTGTCGTCATCATCGTCATAGGCGTCATCTGCACCCATGAGATCGGTGATTTCTTCGTTGTCGGCATCTTTCAGCGGCACTTCAACCGGATCCCGAGGCAGCATCCGGCCAGTGGTCTCTAGCCAATCCAAAATAGACGCATTCCGGGGAGCTGGGATCACCGGGGCCAGGGCTTTGCGGGGAACCTGACGAACAGAGGGATTATAGGAGGACGGAGTACTCAATTTACAACTCACCAAAAAGTTAAGGACTGACGAATCAAATTAATAGCAGAGCAGCTTAGTAGCAGACCGGACAATAGCAGACAGGATCAGGCCCATCTGACGGGTAAAAACCAATAGCTGGCCAATGGCTAGTTTTACCCCATATCAATACCATGACATCAATACCGGAACCTGAAGATCAAGGGGGGCTAAATTCAGCCATTTCCTTGACAAGGCTCCATCAAGACCCCGATCAGCGAGCGGCTTCAGTCAGGCTGCCGAACCCGCCTAATTGCCCATAGGACAGTCTACCACCGGATAGTTAACTCATTTCTGAGCCTGTGTCAATCCTAGGGCCGCAGATCGAGCAATTGTTTACGTCTAGCCCAGTTTTTTGCGTCTCTCTCGGGCCAGATGCGATCCGTCTGCCCCTAACGCTAGGCTAAAGTTCTGTTGCTTCGGGATTGGGCTGTTGGCGATGTTGACCAAAATAGACCTCAAAAATGCGATCGCAGATAAAAATCGCGGCATTCTGGCCACCGAGGAAGATCGCCTAGCAATCCAGTCCGTCATCGCCCAAATAGAAGACCGAAATCCCACCTCCAAGCCCCTAGAGGCCACCGAACTGCTGAACGGCGACTGGCGGCTGCTGTACACCACTAGCGACGAGCTGCTCGGCATCAATCGTGTGCCGCTGTGGCAGTTGGGGCAGATTTACCAGTGTGTCCGCAGCAGCGAGAACAGAATTTACAACATTGCCGAGGTCAGCGGCGTCCCCCTGTTAGAAGGTCTGGTCTGTGTCTCAGCGCAGTTCACCCCAGTCTCAACCCAGCGGGTCGAGGTGCAGTTTAAGCGAGGGGTCTTTGGCCTACAGCGGGCCATGGGGTACCAATCGCCCAAGCAGTTTATCCAGCGCTTGCAAACCACCCCCAAGCTCCCCAGGCTGCAAGCGTTCGACTTTGACATCAACCGCGATCGCAGCGGCTGGTTAGAAATCACTTACCTAGACGAAGACCTCCGCATCGGTCGAGGCAACCAGGGCAGCCTATTTGTCCTCACAAAATGCTGACTCATGCGGACTGCAAGGACGGCTCCCCATAGCGCCCGAATAAATCTGGCTCAACCTAAACAAAGCCCCCAACCCAGTTGGGGCAACTTGCCACCCACCAGGTCAGGGGATCATTCAGATAACTGGGTACAAGCGCACATAACTTGAGGCTTCAACCCCAACGTCTAGGCTGATGCGCCGTTAACGGAACCGCTTCTTGCGCCGGGCAACCTCCTTGCGCTTGCGTTTCTCCTGGGGCGTCTCAAAATGCCGCCGCCGCTTGACCTCAGAGAAAACACCTGCCTTCGACACCTGCCGCTTGAATCGGCGCAAAGCAGATTCAATCCCTTCATTTTCACCAACTACAACCTGAGTCATACTCCGTAGTAACTAAGTAGCAACTAACAACAGAAAAGATCAGCCAGCCGTCAAATTAGTCTGTAGCCAGATTTTCGGTCAGACTTCCATCGTTTAGAAGTTCAGATTCCTCTTTAATCAGGTCTGCTCAGAAGCCCGCTCAGACATTAAATCTGCGCAGATCTTTGAGCACAGATTTTTGAACACAACAAATGCGCAAGCAGCCGTTTCGACATGCTCTAGATCAAACTACCACAAAAATCTAGAGCAGCAACCGGTTGAACCGCTACTTAAATCCTCGTTTGATTAATCCTCTTTCACCCCCAGCTCAACTCCCGAGAGACGCATCAGAACATCAAGTCTAGGGAGACCCCAACCCGGCTATCTTGCCCCACTGGAGACTGCTGGCGTTGCAGGTCTGTAGACAAGCGCAACCGATCCGTAAACGCGTAGCCTGCTGACAGGGTTGTAATCCCCACCTCTTCGCCACTGCCGGGACTCACCCAGGTCTGAGTTAAGGACACATCCGCTGCCCCTGTGCGAGACGGCACCAGCTGGAGCCTGAGGCCAACATTCACCCCGGCATAGGTTTCGCCCTGGGTTTCGAGATGGCGGTAGCCCAGCACTGGAGCCACATTGCCGTAGCCGCCCAAGGGCAGCAGGTAATAACGCAAATCAGCCCCATAACCTCGACGACTGCCTGACCCGCTTTGATGGTAGTCACCGCTCACGGTGAGGCCCGTGCGCCCGACAAAGACATCTTCTAGCGCCACCGCAAAGCCCGATGACTGCTCAGTTGAGGGGAATTGACTGTACCCCAACCGCAGCCTTGTCCGAAAACTAGGATCATGGCGAATCTCTTCCAGCACATTGGGCGGAGCCTCTAACCAACGCTGCAAGGTGGGGCTGGATTCAATCGTGGCTGGGTCAAGGTCAAGGTCAGGGCTTGCCGAGGCTGTCCCTGACCATCCCAGACAGCTAACGACCGTCAGGGCTAAGAGCCAGTTTCCCCACCGTTGCGCTACGGGGTGCTCTATAGGGTGATTGCGCTGCGCCATGCTTTATCCCGAATAGTGATGTCTAAAAACCAGTCTGCACCACTCCTGGCCTGAGGCATTGCGTCATCCCAACATTACAGATTCAGCCAGGCAATTGACCTGTAGGAGGGTT
>PXDR01000633.1 GCA_003566335.1 Cyanobacteria bacterium T3Sed10_344R1 | reverse complement strand
TGGCAAAATTAGCCGATCCAGGGCAAGTTCTACGGCTTTGCTTGAACCGGGTAGGGAAAACACCAGACAGCGACCGTAGCTGCCAGCAACGGCTCTAGATGCGATCGCACGGGAGCCAATCTGCTCGTAGCTCAGCAGCCGAAAAATCTCGCCAAACCCTGGCAGAGTTTTGTCTAGCAGGGATGCGATCGCATCGTAAGTCGTATCTCGGGGGGCAATGCCGGTGCCACCATTCAGGATGACGGCATTGGGGGGATCTGCCGCCGTCACGAGCTGGGTCAGCAGCGCCCGGATTTGATCTGGCTCATCTGGCAGGATTTGGTAGGTGGTGACCTGATGCCCAGCGTGCTGAAGCCGATCGCAGATTAATTGGCCACTGCGATCAGTGGTGGTGGTGCGGCTATCGCTAACCGTCACCACCCCACAAGAAATTGCCACAGCCTCAGTATCAGGATGGGGTTGAGTCATGCTGCGGGCCGATTGTTCTGGCGGCAAGTTGCCCAAGTTTCGCCTGTCTTAGCTGCTCTTGGTGAAGCCCAGACCATTTTGCTCAGCGTAGCGCTCCATGAACCGCATGAAGCGATCCCAATCTTCTACACTCTTCATCACATAGACGGCTTCAATGCCTGCGGGTTCGCCGTTGACGAACTTGGCGTTGACGTCCCGGCTAGCGAGTTCCCCTTCTTCGTCTATCAAGTACATCCCCGTTACTTCTACCCCGTTTTCAGACAGGGCCTTGGGATGATCAAAGTAAAAGGTGGCAGCTCCATTAGTGCCATCGGGAGCCCGAGTCAGCCGCACATCGGGTACCACTTCTTCCGCCACACCTCGGGCAAATTGAATTTCAGCCATAACACGCTCTGAATTGTGGATATAACGATGGGTTCATCATCCCATCTTATGCAGCGGGACGGAAATGCCCGCTGCCTTCGCCGGTGGCCTAACGCCGTCGGGAAGATCCCCGAGAGCTGCTGCCCCGACTCGAAGACCCCCGAGAACTAGAGCGGCTAGAGGAACTACTAGAGCGACTGGAGGAACTGCTAGAACGGCTAGATCCACTCGAACGGAAAGACGAGCCGCCGCCCCAACTGCTGCCTGAAGAATGGCTGTGGTGTGTGTGGGTTTGCTGGGGTGCGATCGCAGCTTGACGGGCCTCACTCTCGGCCTGCTGAATCTGGCTGAGCAAGGGCGGCAGGGTATCCGGCAGGGCCAGCAGTTTGGCCGGATCATCTTCCGTTGCTAGCTGGGTGCGGGTGGTTTGTAGGGTAGCGGTCACCGTTTGGAGCAACTGCTGGCCGCGACTGTTGGCGCTGGGATCGCGCACGACTGTAGGGAAACTGCCTCGGACAATGTTGCAGCGATTGGCCAGTTGATCGAGCGCACAATGCAGCGACTGCTGCTGAACTTGAACCCAGTGCTGCAAGGCGAGTAAATACTCCCGTTGCGCCGCCAGTTGCTGGATTTGGACAATGTTTTCTTCCACCGTGGCTAAGGCCGGGGGCAGTTGGGCGGGAACCTTGGCTTCAATTTGGTTGGAGCCCCCCTGGTTGAAGTTCTTGAACACCTGGGCCACGGATGACAGTAGCCCCTGACCGCTGGCAATGCTGGGGATAAACTGGAGCGTTTTGTAGGTGCCGCCGAGGTATTGATCCAGCCGGGTTTCCATTTGGCGAACCCAGTGCAGATGTTGCTCGACCTGATTGAGCCGGTCGTCAATTTGCGGGAACAAGGCATCCACCGCCGCCAGCACCTGGGCCGCCGCTTCAAAGTCCTGCACCGCCATACTGTTGAGCCGTTCGGCTTCCGCCATGCGATCGCGGCACTGGTCTAACTCCTGACGGCAACTGGTCAGGATGGCCGCAGCAGGTTGGGAATTACTGGGCGGGTAGGTTTCTAGGGTAGAAACAATGGTGGCAGCGCGGGTATTGGCTTGGCCGTCCAGTCTCGCTACCATTTGCTGGGCGTCTTGGAGAGTCTGCTGGTTGCGGCTGTGTTGAGCCACCAAGTCTTGGCTCTTTTGGCTTAGGGTCTTGGTGCACTGCTGCAAGTCAGCGGCTAAATCCGGGA
This sequence comes from Cyanobacteria bacterium T3Sed10_344R1, assembly GCA_003566335.1. Lineage (GTDB taxonomy): Bacteria > Cyanobacteriota > Cyanobacteriia > Phormidesmidales > Phormidesmidaceae > PXDR01. The sequence goes on along the minus strand of PXDR01000633.1, from coordinate 2,932 downwards.
GAGGATTGTAGTGCCCCTGGGCCAATTCCTGCTTAATTTTTCCTGTCACCTGCTGCTGCTGCTGGCCTAGGCTGGCCAAGCTATCCAAGCGAAATCCTCGGTTTTGCAGCTCTGTCAGCTCATTGCGCTCCATCCAGGCGGATACTACTGCCGAAAAACTGGCCGAAATCGCCGTCAACTGCTGCCGCGCTTGCTGAGACTGATCGATCGCATCCAGATAACGCCCTTGGTCTTGCAGGGCTTGGGATTCGGCGAGGGTGCGATCAACCCCGGCGAGGGCTTGATCCGGGCTCAACCCTAGGGACGCCGGACAGGTTGCGGCTACCGTATCCCGCTGTTCTTGGGCGGCGGCTAAATCTCGGGGGGCATTGGCCTGGGAGGCTTCTAGGCGGTTGATTTGCTCGACCACCTGCTGCAAGTAGCCGACAATGCCCTGGGGATCAATCTCCGCCGCATCTGGGGACACCTCCGTCAGTTCCACCACCAGAGACTTATCTGCCAAGGTTTGTTGAATGGTCTGGAGCTGCTGCATCAACTGGTTATCTTGGCTTTGATAGCCCAGTTGGGTGGGAGTAAACAGCTGATGTAGGGCTTCTTCGCTCGTGGTGATTTTGCGGGTTTCGCCCCCCACGATCGTCAAGTAAAACAACTCCCAGGCCCGGATTGCCTCCACCAGTTCTGCGGTGCTGTGGGGGGATTTACCGCTGAGGTCATCTTTGACAACAAAGGCTTGATCAAGGGCTTGGCGGGCTTGGCCCAACCAGGTGCGCACCTGCTGATCAAGCTGGGGATACTGGCTGCCGCCAGCAATCGTAAATAGACGATAGGGCACCATGTCATCCACGCTGGCGCTGCTGATTTGCTGCTCGCAAGCCATCAACAGGTTGGCGGTATGGCCCTTAAGAGTTTCTAGCTGCTGCTGTCGCTGCTGATAGCGTCGCCGCCGACCTAACACCGTGCGACCGCTGATTAGGGCGACTCCGCCTGCGGCGGCTGCTCCCCCGACGGGCAAGAACGGGAAGGGCGTGGGTTCTGCCAGTGCGGATTCTGCTAACCCATAGGCGGTGTTGAGTCCCTGGACGAAGCCCTGGGTGGGGTTGTCTTCCCGCAGACCAGCCTGAATTTGGGTTCTGACTTGGTTAGCGCCGCCATCGGTGTCTAGGGGGGTGTCGTAGAGCCGGTCACCGATGGTGACGGCAATGCCCCAGGTGGCGGGGGTGCCGGTGGTGGCGGCTAAGGACAAGCCACGACGCTCAAAGCTGTCATCAAGACCAGCATCCCGCAGGCCAGTGGCAATTTCTACCTGATCAAGCTGGCTATACCAGGCATCTTCGTTAGCAGGGGTTTGATCGGTAAGGTAAATCAGCACCTGCCACCCGGCATCAGACCAAGGCTGAGCGGCGTTACAGATGGCATCTTCATCCAAGGACTGAGCGGCGTCTACGCGAATTTGGGCGTAGGGACAAATGGCCTGGGCCTGGGCAGCCGGAAGCTGCACTACCCCTAAGCCAAATAGCAGCAGGGCTACGTATATCAAGGCTTTTGCAGATTTCATAGGGGCAAACGGGATAGGGTGCGATCGCAACACTGGCAGGGGATACTACAGCCTGTTATAGCCGTTTTCCGTTAGCTTTCCGGCATTCGTTCTTGTAGCTTTACTTCGGCTTTATTCAGGCTTTATTGGGTAAGTAGAACTTGGTACGGCGACGGGATCTTAGGCAAGCGTTCCTGAATCACCAGTCCTTGGTAGACCATCGCTACCACCTCGGCTCGGGTGGCGGCATCGTTGGCGTGTAGTTGTTTGGGATCGGGGAAATTCACCACCAGCCCCAGATGGGTGGCTTGGGCCACGGCAGGATGGCTATAGGCCGGAATCTGATCGTGGTCGGCGTAGAATTCCAGCACTTTTGCTCGATCTGCCGTCGAGACCTGCCCCGACTCGACCAAGTTCAATCCAGCTACAAGGGAGACCAGCACCTGCACTCGTAGCACTCCTTGGTCGGGGCCAAAGGTCTGATCGGGAAAGCCCGACAAAAAGCCGCCGCGACAGGCCCGATCAATCGCTGTGGCTGCCCAATGGTCAGCTGGGACATCTCGAAACACCTGCCGATCCCGTTTGGGGTCGGGATCGAAAGCCTTGACCAGTAGGCTGGCGTATTGCGACCGGGTAATCGGGGCATCGGGGCGAAAGCTGCCGTCGCCATACCCCTGGACTAAATTGGCCTGCACCATGCCCTGAATAAAGTTAGCCGCCCAGTGGTGGGGAATATCGCTAAAGCTGGGCACGGTGGTATCGGGCCGGACGATGTAGGGACTGGGCAGCAGGGCGGCTTTGCCTAGGGAAACCAAGCCCTGATAAATCAAGGCTGCCAGCTCTCCCCGCCGCAGGGATTCCATGGGCCGCAGCCGCAGGGGATCGGGATAGTTCACCACCAGTCGTTGTTTGGTGGCGGTAGCCAGCCGATCGACGGCATAGCTGGGGATTTGCGCCCGATCTTGATAAATGCCGATGGCGTCGGTGGCGCTGGAACCCAGCTGTAGACCGCTAACCAACGCCACAATGGCCTCAATTCGGCTCATGGATTGATTGGGGCGAAAGCTGCCGTCAGGGAAGCCCTGCAAAAAACTCTGGCGCTGGGCCTGCTCAATGGCCGCTGCTGCCCAAAAATCCCGAGGTACGTCGTTGAATCGTCTGGGATAGGGGTTCACCGTGGCGCTATCGGGAAAGCTGGCAATTGCGATCGCAGCAAATTGGGCTCGGGTCACCGTTTCCTCCGGACGGAAACTGCCATCGGGGAAGCCCTGCACCAGATTTTTGCCCACTAAAGCATTGATGAAGCCAGCGCTCCAGTGGTTAGGCACATCTTTAAACCGGCTGCTGCCGGAGGGTGGAGCTACCGGGTCTGGGCGTTCTGGCGTCGGTAGCGTCGCT
>PXDR01000533.1 GCA_003566335.1 Cyanobacteria bacterium T3Sed10_344R1 | reverse complement strand
CCCGGAAGTAGTCTTGTCCTCCCCCTTACCAAGGGGGAGCTAGAGGGGGTAATGCAGGGCATTCGCATTAGGAAGTAACTTGGGTGTACACCGTAGCCTGGGAGGGGCAGGGGTGGGTTAGTCATGGCGAAACTCCCCTACCGATGGGACTCCTGGAGCGATCGCACCTCCGGCAGTTCAGAACTGGCCGCAAACAGCCGGGCCGACTGGGGAATCACGCTCAGCCGCACCCGCAGCCCCGCTCCCAGGGCCAGATTAGTCGAAGCGCGGGCATGGAGCACCCCCCCCGACGGCGTGCGCAGTTGATAGCAATACTCCCGCCCCAAAAACTGCCGATCGTGGATCGTCACCGGCCCGGACTCATCTGGCTCCAGCAGCAAATCTTCCTGACGGATCATCAGCGTCCCCGCCGGGGGCAGATCATCCCCTAGCGTGTCTACCGTCGCTGCTGCAAACACCCCCACCTCCGTGGCCCAGTCATCCCCCTGGCGCTGGGCCATGAGGAAATTCGCCTGGGTGACAAACTCCGCCACAAACCGACTGGCCGGGGCGCGATAAATCAGCTCCGGCGAACCGACTTGCTCCAGATGGCCGCCATTCATCACCGCCACCTGGTCAGAAATCGACATCGCCTCTTCCTGGTCATGGGTGACAAACACCGCCGCAATCCCCGTGCGCTTGAGAATGTCCCGCACCTCCTGGCGCAGGTATAGCCGCACCTGCACATCCAAATTGCTCAACGGTTCATCCAGCAAAATAATCGCCGGACGGGGAGCCAAGGCCCGCGCCAACGCCACCCGCTGCTGTTGCCCCCCAGACAACTCGTAGGGATAGCGATGCCCATACTCAGTCAGACCCACCAGTTCTAAAGCCGATTGGGTGCGCTCAGCCACTGCCTGCGGCTGCTGCTTCTGCAACTTTTGCAGCCCAAACGCCACATTTTGCTGCACCGTCAGGTGAGGAAACAGGGCAAAATCTTGGAACACCATGCCGATCGATCGCTGCTCGGGCGGCACCCACTGCCGCCCCGTAGCCACCTGCCGCCCCGCCAAAGTGATCTCACCGCCATCTGGACGCTCAAACCCACCAATCAACCGCAGCAGCGTCGTTTTGCCGCAGCCCGACGGCCCCAGCAGCCCCAGGATTTCCCCTTCCTGCAACGACAAATTGACCCCAGCAACTGCCGGAGCCAGGGTTTGGTCATAGTGCTTCGTCACCGCCTGCAACTGCAGCACCGCAGCCTGAGAAACCGCAGTCTGAGAAACCGCAGCCTGAGAAACCGCAGCCTTAGAAATCGAATCCATCGCGTCCATCAAATCAGCCATTAATCAGCTATCTAGAGATCTATACATGAGGGCGGGGTGCTTTAGCGGCCCGCCGTTCCTGGGACAAAATAATCACCGTCGAGACCGCCGACACCAGCAAAATCAACAGCGCCGCAGCGGCAGCATCGGCAAACGCCGCATCCTCTGCCGTAGACTGCCAAATTTGCATCGCCAACGTGCGAAAGCCAATCGGAGCCAGCAGCAACGTCGCGGGCAGTTCTTTAATCGCCGTCAGAAAAATCAGCATCGCCCCGCTAATCACCCCAGGGCGCACCAGGGGCAGGGTGATTTGCCGCAGGGTTTGCCAGGGCGTGCGGCCCAAACTGCGGGCAGATTCTTCAAGACTGGGATTAACCTGCAGCAGCGACCCCCGAATGGTGCCCACCGCCTGGGGCATAAACAGCACCAGGTAGGCAAACACCAGCATCGGCATCTTTTGATAAATGCCGGGGGTATAGTTGGCCCCAAAAAACACCAGGGACAACGCCACCACAATCCCCGGCGTGCCAAACCCCACATAGGAACAGCGCTCAATCAGCGTCGTCAGCTTACCCGGAAACCGCACCGACAGCACCGCCACCGGCAGGGCAAAAAGGGTCGCCGCTAACGCCGCCAGCCCCGAGCCATAAACCGAGTTCAGGGTGACCCGCCACAGGGGCACTGATTGAAAGGTGCTGTAGCCCACCCCGCCAAACAAGCTGCTGCGAAACAGCCAGAAGAGGATAACCCCAATCGGCATCACCAGGCTAAACAGCACCACTAGGGCGCAGAACCCCACCGCTGGCCACTTCCAGGCTCCTAGGGACAAGAGGGCAAGCCGTTGACCACTGCTACTGCCTCGGGTGTAATAAGCCGCGCGAGAACGGGTGCGATATTCCAGCCAGAGAATGCCCAGCACAATCACCACTAGCACCAGAGCCAGCGCCGCCGCCAGGTTGCGGTTAAAGCCGGAGCGATACTGGGTAAAAATCACCCGAGTAAAGGAATCAAACCGCATCAGGGCCGGGGTGCCAAAGTCTTGAATCGAGTACAGCACCACCAGCAGCGCCCCGGCAGCAATGGAGGGCCGCAACTGGGGCAACGTGATGCGAAAAAAGGTGGAGCGGGCGCTGTGGCCCAGACTGCGGGCCGCTTCTTCGGTGCTGCGATCCATGCCTTGCAGTCCAGCCCGCACGCTCAGCAGCAGATAGGGGTAGGTAAATAGGGTGGTCGCTGTAATCACCCCGAACCAGCCATAAATCGACGGCAGCCGTTCCACGCCGAAGGGCTGGAGCCAAAGCTGCAACAGGCTCCCTCGGGGGCCAAAGGCCGCAATCAGGGCAAAGCTGCCCACGTAGGTCGGCACCGCCAGGGGCAGAGTGGTGGCAATTAGCCAAAACCGCCGCCAGGGCAGGTCAGTCCGTACGGTTAAAAAGGCCAAGGGGATAGCAATCAGCCCTGAGAAGAAGGTGACGGCTATCCCCATGCCTAGGGTGTTGACAATAATTTCTAGGGTGCGGGGCCGACCGAGGATTTGTAGTAGCGGGGCAAGTCCTGTGCCGGTGGCCCGCAGCACTAAATAAGAGAGGGGGAGGAGCATCCCCACGGCGGTCACCGCTGCCATGAGCACCATGAACAGGGGCGGGCGGGCGGTGCGCTGCGATCGCAACCGCCGCAAAAACGGCCCCGAACGCCCCGGCTTGCCGGGAGGCTGAGCACCAGTGCGGTCTTTAGCAGCGGAAATGGAGTCTTGAGTCACAGATACTTAATGGCGTGGTAGCGGTCAGCCGCCGAAAAACAGGGGAAACGTTGGGCACTGGACAAAGCCCAGATGTCTGAGTTAGACACCTGAGCCAGCCTTAAAACGCTACTACAGCAGGCCCGCCTGTTGCAGCAGATCTAGGGTGCCCTGGAGATCAGCCAGGTCACTCAGGTCAATATTGGGCGGGTTGATCTCATCGATCGACAACTGCTCCTCTGGCGCGGCAATGCCTTGCACCAGGGGATATTCCTTCGTCTCTTGGGCGAAGAAATCCTGGGCCTGGTCGGTCAGCAAAAACTCAATGAACTGCTCGGCTTCGGTGCGGCTGTCCGTGGTGTTGACCACAGCCACCCCAGCGATGTTGACGAGGGACCCCACATCCTCTCGGGTGTAGTGGTGGGCCACCGGGAAGTTGGGATCTTCGGCCAGAAATCGGTAGAGGTAGTAGTTGTTGGTAATGCCCGCATCCACTTCCCCTCGGCCTAGGGCTTCAAGGATGGTGGCGTTGTTGCGATAGGCTACAGCCCCGTTGTCCTGCATCGCCGCTAGCCATTCCAGGGTGCGCTCTTCCCCTTCAATCAGCCGCATGGCCGTGACAAAAGACTGGAAAGAGCCATTGGTGGGAGCCCAACCCACCCGACCTTGCCACTGGGGTTCGGTCAGTTCCCAAATTGAGGCGGGTAGTTCAGCAGCACTGACCTGATCGGTGTTGTAGGCCACAACCCGTGCCCGACCCGTAATCCCCAACCACTGAGCTGACGGCGACCGGAAGCGGCGATCCACCTGTACCAGCAGTCGAGCGGGAATGGAGCGGGTGCGGCGAGCTTCGGCTAGGGCACCTAGCGCCCCAGCATCCTGACCAAAGAAAAGGTCGGCGGGGCTGTTGCGGCCTTCTTCAAGGATGGCGTTTGCCAGCTCTGCGGTGTCGCCATAGCGAACATTGATGTCAAACCCCAGCGCTTCTTCCGCCTGCTGAATCAGCGGGCCAATCAGGGATTCACCCCGCCCCGAATAAATCGTCAGGGATTGGGCCTGAGCCCAACTGGCTAACCCCACCCCCCAAGAGAGGGCCAAAGCAGCGGCCCCCACCAACATATGCCTGCGTCTAACCATTAAATCTGTTCCTGTAACGGTGATAAATGAACTGTTCGCGGTTGCTGGCGTTGCGCGGCATGGCCCCGGAGCAGCCTGCTAATTGCCACTGCTCCCCAGGATTTTCAATCTCAACCAGACATTATCAAGAATTATTCGCAACGCCTCTAGGGAAACTATATCACCGGCATTTATCCCAAACAAGAAGTCTTCGCAAGAAGTCCCCTGACTATCCCGGCTGGCAAACTGGCGAGTTGGGTGGGGCTCAGCAATTAGACCAGAATTCCTGATCTAGTCAGGTCAGCGGATCTAGGCCGAGTATCCTGTCCTGAATCTACCTAGGATGTTGGATGCCTGGGGGCTGCACTTTGCCTTCTCTAGCCGCCAACAGCCCATAGTCCTGACCGTAACCCAGATAAGACTTAATAGCTTTCAGCCTCAGCTAATCATTGCATAATGGACTCTGGCTGCTGAAAGTAGATAGCAATACTGCTGGTCAATGGCCAGGTGCAACTCAGGTGCGAATTCATGGGCAAGGCTGCTCCCCCATTTCAGGCTGTTTCCAGCCCGACTGAATCTAATCAACTAGGCCCCAATTCCACCGTGGCCGGAGACGCCTCTTCCTCCTTTGATCCCCAAATAGAGAATCCCCAAACTGAGGCGACACCCGAGCCCCTGGTGGCCCCAGGTCAAGCGGCTGTCCAAGCTCGTCAAGCTCGCCGGGGCATCTCTGGGGTGACTTTGCTGGTGTCTATTGCCCTCCACGGCCTAGGGTTGGCCCTGCCTGCGCCAGAACCCGCCCCTCAACCAGACCTCAGCATCGAGCCCGCCCCCAGCCTGGAT
>PXDR01000547.1 GCA_003566335.1 Cyanobacteria bacterium T3Sed10_344R1 | reverse complement strand
GGTTCTGGGGGGCAGTAGCTATAGTCCGGGTTCTAGATCGCCGGAGTCTAGATCCGCAGGCCGACGGTTGGGCGCGCTATCTCTGGGTTGAGACCTAGATTGGGCCATCGCCTCCGTAGCCCTATCTCGCAGTTGACGAAACTTGTCGCTGCCTTGCTCTAGGCGAGCTTGCCATTCTGGGTTGGGGGCAACTCCTGCCGTGGCCCGGTGGTAGGCCAGTAGGGTCGCGGCTAGGGCGTAGGCGTCAGAGACGGCCAGCTTAAACATCCATACCCCCAGCAGCACCAGCACCCCTAAGGGCACCCGCAGTAAGGGAAAGAGGGCTCCTACTGCGATCGCAGGCACCCCCAAAATCACCAGCACCAGGGCCATTTCCAAAAAGCTAATGACCGTCAGCGCTGCGGCATTGGCCAGCACCGGCTTCCAGGCTTGGGCATAGAGAATCACCCCATCCTGAGCCACGGCCCAGACATTTTGCTCCCGGTACTGGTAGGCCCGGCTGAGAATGGCCTCATCAATGTAGGTGGTGGCGAATTTCGTGACCTGACTAACAATTTTGTTCAGGTTCTTTTGGCCCGGAATCGGCAAAATGCGGGTCAGGCGGGCAAAGGTGCGGTTAATGTTGCGCACCACTCCATCCACTACCTGATCCACCGCAAACATAATGCTGGTGTCGCGGAAGCGATCCATCACCTGCTGTTTGCCGTAGGCCACCTGAGAGCCCGTCGGGCCGCGACCGTGAACAATGTGCTCGGTCATCACCGCCGTATGGGCTGCCCGCAGCAAATAAAAGAAGTAGCGCGAGGCCCACTGCACTAAGGCCCAGGCTCCGCCCCAGGCGATCAGGAAGACAATAATGCCTAACAGAGGGATGAAATCTGCTAACAACCAGGCCCCCCCCCCCGCCACGGCGAAATAGACCGCTAAGCCAATTCCCAGGAGGGCATAGGTGCCGAGGCGAATCCAGATAAACGGCAGGGTTTTGAAGATTAACCCCAACGCTTCGCCTAAGTAAAGTTTGACTTGCATAGTTGTCCTCAGATGTTTCGTCTGGTTCTGGTTGCGTCTGATTCTCGTTTGGTGGTTGATGCAGTGGCCTAAATCCCTGGCGGTCTAAAGACCAAATGGCCTAGATCTAATGGCCTAGATCTACAGGGCTGCGATCGCAGAATACGGAACATTCATGCTGACGCCGGTTACCCAGCTCAATTTCAGCCGATTAAGCCCCGTTGGCACAGCCTTGCCAGCCAGGCAACCGCCGCCATTTGGCCAACCCAGGGCGGGAAACTGTAAACTTATGTAAAAGACCCTTCAGCTTGGGCTTGATCATGGCCGTTTCTGCTTATCCCGTTTCGTCTCATTACTGGCAGTGGAAAGGTCAAAAGATCCGCTACCAGCAGTCTGGGACGACTGGGCCTCCCCTGTTGTTAATTCACGGCTTTGGCGCGTCTAGCGATCACTGGCGCAAGAACCTGCCCGACTTGGGGCAGACCCACCGGGTGTATGCCATCGACTTGCTGGGCTTTGGGCAGTCTGCCAAACCCAGCCCAAATCAGCCCCTACCCTACACCTTCGACACCTGGGGTCGGCAAGTGGTTGACTTTTGTCAGGCGGTGATTGGCGAAGCTTGTTTTGTGATTGGCAACTCCATTGGCTGCATTGTGGCCATGCAGGCCGCCGTGTTCGCGCCAGACTGGGTGCGAGGGGTCGCCTTACTGGACTGCTCCCTGCGGCTGCTCCACGACCGTAAGCGGGCTACCCTGCCCTGGTATCGCAGCGCCCCAACTCCGGTGCTGCAGGCACTGCTGGGCAATCGCCAACTCGGCTACTTTTTCTTTTCCCGCCTGGCCCGCCCCAAGGTACTGCACAAAATTCTGCGGCAAGCCTACGGTCGGCCTGAAACCGTCACCGATGAACTCGTAGACCTACTGCTGGCCCCGGCCAGAGATCCAGGGGCCGCAGACGTGTTTCTGGCCTTTGTGCGTTACTCCCAGGGGCCACTGGCCGAAGATTTGCTGCCCCAGTTGACCTGTCCAGTCTTGATGCTGTGGGGCACCGCCGATCCCTGGGAGCCGATTGAGCTGGGCCGCGCCCTGGCAGAGTTTCCGGTGGTGGAGCAGTTTATTCCCCTGGATGGCGTGGGCCATTGTCCCCAGGATGAAGCGCCTGAACTGGTGAACCCCCTGCTGCAAACCTGGGTAGCTGAGCACAGCTAGCCCACAGAGGTGCCCATCGACACCCCGGGTCTGGCTTAATACTGAAATCCCTGTTTTTTTCTGAATTTACGAAACATTAGCCCAGCCTGCTTGGTCTGGGCAGGTATGATTGCGGGCAGTTATGGCCTGAATGCAGGAAAATCAGCTCAAATTTTGGGATGTGTTCCCGTGATTGCTTTTTGAGCCTGATATAGATTCTGTAGAGACGCTGAAACGTGAGAATTGGCCCCTAACTGCAACGCATCTGCCCGCAGCCGTTGCCAATCTGGCCATGGCTGTCTAACTCAGCTCGCTTGTTCTATCCGCTGGCTATTTCTCGTGACACAGGACACAACCCCGTCCCTTTGGACTCGGCTGTTTGCTCCGGTTGACATTGCTTCATTGGTTTATTTCCGGGTGGCTTTTGCTGCCATCATGCTGTGGGAATTGTGGCGCTACTGGAGCCGCGATCGCATTGCCCGCTACTGGATTGACCCCGAATTCCACTTTTCTTACTACGGCTTCGATTGGGTACAGCCCTGGCCTGGGGATGGCATGTACTACCACTTCGCAGTCATGGCGGTTTGCGCCGTCTTTATGTTGATTGGCCTGTGGTACCGTCTCAGCGCCACCCTCTTTTTTCTCGGCTTCACCTACATCTTTCTGCTGGATGCGGCCCGCTACCTCAACCACTTTTATTTGGTGGCCCTGATCAGCTTTTTGATGATTTTGGTACCCGCCCATCGGCTGCTGTCAGTGGATGTGCTGCGCCAGCCCCAAATTAAAAGCCAAACGGCCCCGGCCTGGAGCCTGTGGCTGCTGCAATTTCAGATTGGCATCCCTTACTTCTACGGCGGCGTTGCTAAGCTCAATGGCGACTGGCTGCGGGGGGAACCGCTGCGAATGTGGTTGGCCAGCCGCACCAGTTTCCCGGTGATTGGCCAATGGTTCACCGAAGAATGGATGGTTTATTTGATGAACTATGGCGCGGTGCTGCTGGATTTACTGGTAGTGCCGTTTTTGTTGTGGCGGCGCACCCGGTGGGCAGCCTTTATCCTGGCCCTAGCCTTTCACCTGGCGAATGTTGAGCTGTTTTCCATCGGCATCTTCCCCTGGTTCATGATGGCCGCCACAGTCATGTTTTTTGAACCAGACTGGCCCCGGCAGTTAGCTCGGCGCTGCTGGACTTTGCTGACTCGGGTCTGGGGCCGCCCAGATCCCCAGTGGCAAGCAGCGACCACAGCCGCCGCACCCCCAAAGGAACGTCCGTTGGCCACCATGGGGGCTGGACTGGTGCCCCGTTGGCGGACTGCAGTGGCCCGTCGCCAGACATCCTCCGCTCCCCTGCCCCAGCTAACCCGCAAGCAAACTCTGCTGCTAGGGTTCTTGGGCTTCTACGTGGTGCTACAACTGCTGGTTCCCCTACGGCACTGGGCTTATCCCGGTGATGTGGCTTGGACGGAGGAGGGGCACCGGTTTTCCTGGCGGATGAAGCTGCGATCGAATCGGGGGCGGGCCGAATTCTTTGTTCGCGACCCGGAGACTGACATTGTGACTCGGGTTTGGCCGGAAGATCACCTGGCCCGGCATCAAGTCGGCAAGCTGGCGGGTCGGCCCTACATGATTCTGCAATTTAGCCATTACTTGGCCGAACGCTTCACTCGCGAAGATGCCACTGAGCCCGTTGAGGTGCGGGCCAAGGTGCGCTCGTCCCTCAATGGCCGGGTGCGCCAAACCTTGATTGACCCGGAGGTGGATTTGGCCAAGGTGCCGATTAAGCTCCCCCCATCTGCCGACTGGGTTTTGCCCCTGGATGTGCCCCTAGAAGCCCGACGGCGGCCCTGAGTTGTCTCGGGTATCAGGGGATCGAGTTTTACGTTGCCGGGTTACGTTGCCTAGTTACACCGCCCAGCTACATCGCCCAGCTACACCGCATTGTGTTTTTTTTGAGGAGTCTCATCCATGAACCGCTTTTACCAACTGCTTCTTCTCCGTTTGGCAGCCGGTGGCGCTGCGATCGCACTGGTCTTTTCCCTACTACCCTTTGGCCGAGTCGCGCCCTCGGTAGCCCAGTCTGAAGGGGGGGCAGTCGAAACCGAGGCTGAAACCACCCCACAGGCTGAAGCCGAGGGCGAAACTCGCACCGCTCAGGCTCTGCCCTCTCTACCCTCCTTTGGCGACGTCGGCCAGGGGTTTTGGGCTACTCAGTTCATTCAGCAACTGACCCAACTCAACATCGCCAGCGGCTTCCCGAATAACACCTTCATGCCGGAGTCGGCCCTGACCAATGCCCAGTTTGCGGCGCTGGTGACCCAAGCCTTTGACCTGCGGCCCATGCGGCAAGTGCAAAGCATTAGCAATCTCTCTGAGAGCTTCTGGGCCTACAGCGCGATTCAGCAGGCGTACTCCACTGGGTTCGTCAACCTCGGGCCAGGCAATGCCTTTGATCCCAATGCGTCTCTCACCCGCCTAGATATGCTGGTGTCGATGGCCCGGGGGCTAGGCTACACCACCGTCACCTCAGGTAGCAGCGTTGACCAAATCCTCAGCGTTTACTCTGACGCTGACACCATTCCGACGGAATTCCGGGAAATCATCGCCGCCCTGACTGAGCGGGGCATGATCATCAACTACCCCACCGTTAACACCCTCAACCTGACCCAAGTGGTCACCCGGGCTGAAGCTTGCGCCATTGTCTACCAAGCGTTGGTGGTGCAAGAGCGAGTTGAGCGAATTTCGTCTCGCTACATCGTGATCACCGAAACCATCATCACTGATTCGGGTGAAACCGTAATCATCGGCGATGGCGACGACG
>PXDR01000248.1 GCA_003566335.1 Cyanobacteria bacterium T3Sed10_344R1 | reverse complement strand
TTTAGCTCTGGAGATGCGATCGCAGCGATGGAAGAAATCGCCGCCCAGGTACTGCCGCCAGGCTACGACTATGCCTGGTCGGGTACTTCGTTTGAAGAGATCGAATCTGGTGGGCAAGCGCCGCTGATCTTTGGTCTGGGCCTGGTGTTTGTGTTTCTGGTGCTGGCTGCCCAGTACGAGAACTACATTGACCCGCTGATTATCATGCTGGCGGTGCCCTTGGCGGTGATGGGAGCCCTGCTAGCCCAGTCGCTGCGGGGCTTAGAAAACGACGTGTACTGCCAGGTGGGCCTGGTGATGCTGATTGGCTTAGCCAGTAAAAACGCCATCCTAATTGTGGAGTTTGCCAACCAGCTGCGGGCCGAGGGTTGGTCAACGGTTAAAGCTGCAATCGAAGCTTCTCAAGAACGGATGCGACCAATTCTGATGACCGCGATTTCCACCCTGGTGGGCATCTTCCCGTTGACCATTGCCTCAGGCGCAGGGGCCGGTAGCCGCCAATCCTTGGGCACGGCAGTCTTTGGCGGCATGTTTGTCGCCACCTTCTTGACCCTGTTTATGGTGCCGGTGCTGTACGTGATCGTGATTTCCCTGCGAGAGAGCCTGATGCGGCCTAAGAATCCCCCATCTGACGGTGGTACTGCTATTCAGCCCAGTGCATCGGAGGGCTCGACTGTGGCCTAAGTTGGGGCTTCAGAGGGAAGTCGAGGGAGCCAAGGGGGCTTTAGAATTGAATTATTGACATTTATTAAGCATTTCTGACGCCCCTGATGGCAGATCAACTCATTCGCGCAACAGCCGCAGACGGCGGTATTCGCATCGTCGGCGTAATTACAACCCGCCTAGCCGAAGTCGCCCGCCAGCGCCACAGCCTGTCCTACGTGGCCACTGCCGCCCTAGGGCGCACTATGTCCGCTGGGCTACTACTGTCCTCCAGCATGAAAACCCTAGAGTCTCGGGTGAATATCCGGATTCGGGGCGATGGCCCCCTGGGCGGCGTCATGGTCGATGCCGGTCGAGACGGTACGGTGCGGGGCTATGTGGACAACCCCGCTGTCGAACTGCCCCTCAACGCCGCTGGCAAGCTGGACGTAGGTGGGGCGATCGGCCCGGGCTATCTCTACGTGGTGCGGGATGTGGGCTATGGCTATCCCTACTCCAGCACGGTGGAGCTAGTCTCGGGGGAAATTGGCGATGATTTGACCCATTATCTGGCGACTTCGGAACAGACCCCGTCGGCGTTGGTACTGGGAGTGTTTGTCGGAGCTGATGGGGTTGAAGCGTCAGGGGGACTACTGCTGCAAGTCTTGCCCAAGGCCGCTAGCGATCCGGCCCTAGTGGAGTTGTTGGAATCTCGCTTAGCTGGATTGAGCGGCTTTACCCCGCTGCTGCGGCAAAGCAAAAACCTACCCCAAATCTTTGAAAGCCTGGTCGGCGATCTGGGGCTAGAGGTGTTCCCAGAACCCCATCTAGTGCAGTTCAGCTGCCCTTGCACCTATGAACGGATGTTGGGGGCGCTGAAGATGCTGGGGCCAGAGGAGTTGCAGGACATGATTGAAAAAGACGGCGGGGCAGAAGCCACCTGTCATTTCTGCGGCGAGGTCTACCACAGCAGCCCGGATGAACTGGCCCAGTTGATTGATCAACTGCATGAGGAGCGATCGGCGTCTTCTAAATAACGGCTCCCTGGGCTGATGGCATCAGCGCATCTGCCAATCAGCAAACCAATTCAGGAAAGTCCCAAACTTTCGCTAATCCTCCTCAACCCGGAAGCTTTTTTGCCGGGTAAGTTGACTAGCATTGAGACAAGCTTACTGAAAAGGCCATGTCTCGACGTCTAGAACGGCTATTACAGATAGAGACAGAGACGCTACCCAGAAGTGATGGGCAACAAGACAAATGTGCTCTACAGCAGCTTAGGAGCTAAACCATGACTCAAGCCAAGGTCGTCAGCGTCAATAATCAGTGTCAGATTGATTTGCCCGAAGACATTCTTCAAACCCTCAGCCCAGGGGATGAATATCTGGTCTGGCAAACCGGGGACAACATTTTGCTGCAAAAGATCCAGAGACCCTCCCCCTTCGATACCCTAATGGCCAAGGTGGACGCCCTCGGCCCAGACCCCAATCAGCTCAGTATGGATGACATTACAGCTTCGGTAAAAGACGTGCGCCGCGAAATCGCCTGCTACTTCCCCAGCTCGTAGCCATTTCTCGCTGTTACGGTTAAGCGGCAAAGAAACCCGGTTTCTTGTGCTGGGAAGCCAGAGGCGGTCTGGCTTATCCCCCCAGAAACCGGGTTTCTCATCCCAGAACGACAGCGCAATAGCCCTAGGTCAGGGGCACGCGCTTGATCAGAACCGTCATCACTTCGCCGGGTTGGCCCGTAGGCTGGGGTTTGCACCAGTCATTGGGTTCGGCGTAGCCGCGACGGTGCAGGTTGCTGACCGTTAGCCGTACTGCGGCCTCGGGGCCAAACAGCACGTGGCGCACTTCGGGGGAGCGCTCGGGGAATTGATCCCCGGCGACCGGGCGACAGTCGCCGCTGCGATCGCAGGGATTGCCGCTGCCAGCACCCGCAGCAGCCGGACGGGTGGAATCAGTTGGTTCAAACATGGATTCTGCTCTCCATAGTGAATAGAACACGAGAAGAACCAGAAGCCAAAAACCCGGCTCCCCATCAACTGCTACCGCCTTTTACAAAAAGGCACAGCAAGCAGTGCTGTCTGGGGGCCGGGTTAAACTTAACGCCAGCCGCCAGATAGTTGTGTTATCTGGGGGTGATTACTGCCTGGTGGTGGTTGCAACACCGCTGGGCAGCGCTAGGTTTTCGGAATCTAGCCAGGGAACAAAGCTGCCGAGTGGGGCAGCTATAGCAATAAATTCTAAGTGGGGGCTCAGGCTACGTCAACCCTGGCCCCCGAAGTTATCAGCTAGCCAAGCTGCTTTTTTAGATGGGCAAGGCTGGGATGCGATCGCAATTAGCAGCAGCCACCGCCGTCATAGTGCCAAGTCGAAGCCGTGATCATCACCTCCGGTTGGCGAGCCAGCTTCCCAGCCGTCTTATCGCAGACCGCCAGGGGCACACCCCGCTGCATGATGTGGCCTGCCTGGTCGTCCAGATATTCCGCTTGGCCGATGTAGCTGGCCGTCTTGCCGGTAAAGATGCAGGGGCCATCTTCGGCGATGGGCACCTTAAACGAGACTGAATCCAGGCTTTCTAGCAGCAGCGGCTCGGAGAGGTTGTAGATCTCCCGATTTAGCACCCGGTAAGGACGGCGGGCGCGAATTTCGACCTGACCAAACCCAGCCCGCGTAATCCGCTGAACATACTGCTCGTAGGTGATCGCCCCAGACAAACACATAGCCCGCAGCCGATCGTCCTGCTGCAAATGTTCGGGCATGGGCCGGGTGGTAATCGGATCACTCATCACCAAGCGGCCACCGGGCTTAAGCACGCGGTAGGCTTCGGCCAGCGCCTTAGAGAGGTCTTCTGGCTCAAAGATATTGAATAGGCAGTTCTGAGCCACCACATCCACCGACTCATCTTCAATCGGCAGGGCAAAGGCGTCGCCGTCGCGGATATCAACAAAGGAGGTCTCGAACCAGTCGTTGACCTCTGCGGCTAACGCCAGGTTATGGGTAGCGGCCTTCCGCATGGCGGCAACCGGATCGACCGCCACCACGGCCCCAGGCTTGCGAGAGTAGTAGGCAAACTGTAGGGCTTCTAGGCCGCCACCAACCCCGACATAGAGCACGGTGGGATCTCCTGCCAGCTCGGCCCCGTGAACCGTGGTGCCACAGCCATAGTTCATTTCGTGCATTTGGGGCGGCACGGTCAGCCCAGGCAGATGCAGGGGGGTCTGCTGCACGCAGCACAGGCCCACATCTGGGGTTTCGGCGACTTCGGTATAGAACTGAGCGGTGGATTCAAGGTAAGTCATGGTGGCTCAAATCTGGATGATGACTGCGTAATGAAAACGGTTCAGAAACCAGTACGACTAGAAGCTGACCTTAGATTGTCGCGGGAGATTGTCGCGGGTCAGGTTACTGTGAGCCATTGAAGCAATCCTGGCTGAGTTTTCACTGAGAGGCGTCTGGGAAGTCGTCCTGTCTTGGGCTGATGGACTGACAAAACTATCAGGCCGCCGTCGTCATAGGGCGGGGCATCGTAGCAAGTCGAGACCATAAGCCTGCTGCGGCAGTAAAGCCGGGGGCTACAATAATTGCATCTGCAAACTCGCCTGTGACCCTAGCTATCCTATGACCAGCGCTGCCCCAGCTAAAGCCACCCAAACCACCTACGAGGCCGTCATTGGCCTAGAAACTCACTGTCAGTTGAGTACAGAAACCAAGATTTTCTCCCCCAGCTCTGCGGCATTTGGGGCGAGTCCCAACACCCACATTGATCCGGTGGTGATGGGAATGCCAGGGGTGCTGCCGGTGCTGAATCAGACGGTGCTGGAATATGCAGTGAAGGCGGGACTGGCCCTGAACTGTCAGATCGCCCCCTACAGCAAGTTCGATCGCAAACAGTACTTTTATCCCGACCTGCCGAAGAACTATCAGATTTCTCAGTACGACCTGCCGATTGCCGAGCACGGCTGGCTAGAGATTGAGCTGCTGGATGACGCAGGCAACCCGGTGCGGAAAAGGATTGGCGTCACCCGCCTGCACATGGAAGAAGATGCAGGCAAGCTGGTTCACGCAGGCAGCGATCGCCTCTCTGGCTCCACCTATTCCCTGGTGGACTACAACCGCGCGGGGATACCCCTGCTGGAGATTGTCACCTACCCGGATCTAAAATCCGGGGAAGAAGCATACAGGTTTTTAAACGAATTGAGGCTACTATTGCTCTACAACGGCATATCCGACTGCCGTATGGAAGAAGGCTCCCTTCGCTGCGACGCCAACATCTCTTTAAGTGCCGAAGATTCCGGGGAGCTGGGGAACAAGGTAGAGGTTAAAAATATGAATTCCTTTAAAGCGGTAAGGGCGGCCCTGGGGTACGAAGC
>PXDR01000277.1 GCA_003566335.1 Cyanobacteria bacterium T3Sed10_344R1 | reverse complement strand
CCCCTCTAACTCCCCCTTGGTAAGGGGGAGGACTAGAGTTTCCCCCCTTACCAAGGGGGGGTTAAGGGGGGTCTGCGAGACTTATAAGAACCCATCAGAGATATGTGTACTTAAGTAGTCCAGCAGAGAGAGACGCGGCACTCCCTAAAGCCAACAGCCAACAGCCAACAGCTGATGGCCACGCACCTCAGCAAGCGCTCCACCTCCCATCAGCCTTTAATCAAACGGAATCCCCGCCGCCCGGTGCGCTTCCCGCATACCGTCATATTCGCTGTCGCTGACTTCATGCAGGCTGGACTCACCATATTTGGGGCTAGACTCCAGCAGGGCATCCAGCACCGCCCGCTGGTTGTCCAGCAGACGGGTGCGGATTTCGGCTTGGCACTCTTCTGAGATCCGAGGGTTCACTCCAATCACGTCCCGGGGTAGCTCTGGGCCTTCTACCAAGATGCGGTAGAAGTCTTCGCCGTAGCGCTCGTCCAGGCGGCGGATGTCGCTGGCTCCAGCGCCAAAGGCATCGACATCTCCGGCGGCGAAGGCTTCAATTCGAGCATCGGCCAGGAGCTGAGCGTCTACATCGGTGTTGGGGTCAAAGCCCAGCTCTTGCAGCAAGGCGAGGGGGCCAATGTGACCACTGGTGGAGCCCGCGTCCTTGAGGGCAATGGTCTTGCCCCGGAGTTCTTCTACATCTTGGATTTCGCTGTCAGCCAGCACCACGATGTTGGCGTTGTAGCCAGGGCGGTCAATGGACACCACGGGCTCTAGTCCGGCGTTAGATCGAATGGCCAGGTACTCGGAAGGGCCAGCCAGAATCATATCTACTTGGTCGGAATCTACGGCGGCGGCGGCTACGGTGCGATCGGTGACGGCAAAGAACTCAACGTCAAGTTCCAGCACCTCTTGCATGACGGCCTGGAATTCCGCGAAGTCCCGCTGGAGTTCTTCAAGCCCCTCAGTGCCGGTGTCAGCGAACCGGAGAACGGCAGGGCAAACCCCACCTGCACCAGTCATCTCACCGCCGCCATTCCCGGCGATTTCGGTCTGGCAGGCAGCCAGTAGTAAGGCAAGGGCAGAGGTGAGGGAACCAAGTCGCCGCACGCCGAGCTGCAAATTTAGGCTCATGCCTGTTTGTCCTCCTAGGGGTGTTTTGTTTGTTATGTCAGAGATGTCAAAAGCCGGAAGGCGGGATTAGGGGGCATGGTTTTGAGCGTGGTCATGGTTTTTAGAGGAGATGCGATCGCCCCTCCCCAGCCATGCTTGTTTTATTGACAACTCAGGCTGGAGTGATGTCAGCCTTGAACCTATGCCCAGCCACGCCAAAGCACCCTAGGACAGAACCTAGGGCACAAATCCGGCGGCGAAAAAACGCCTATTCCACTAATAAGACGCCAGGGTTAATTGAGGTTTACCAGGCCATTAAGCCACGGTTAAGCCTGGATTAAGCTAGGGCCGTCTAGGTCGTCATCAGACTGCCAGCGCCTAGCCAGCCTTGCTGAGGGCGGCCATCGCCGCATGGCTGCTGAGAAATAGATGGTCTTTGCCCAATTTGTCTATCCAGCCCACCCGCTGAAGCTGGTCAAAAACCGGGCCTTTGACTTCGCTCAGGTACAGCTCAACCCCGGCAGCGGCAAGAGTTTCTTGCAGATGCTCTAGGGTTTCGAGGGCGTTGGCGTCAATGAAGTTAATGCCGCTACAAACCAGCACCAGGTTATTCACGTCAGGATGATCAGCCACGATGCCGTTCAGGTATTCCTCTAGATATCGGGTGTTGGCAAAATACAGGCTTTCGTCCACCCGCACCATCAACAGTCCAGGGGCGGTAGTGACCGGATGGCGCAGGACATTGCGGAAATGTTCGCTGTCGCCCAATCGACCGACGATGGCGATATGGGGGCGGCTGGTGCGCCAGAGATAGAGGATAAGGGAAACGCCGATCCCGAGAAATAAGCCCGCTTCTACCCCAGCGGCCAAGACTGCGCCAAAGGTGGCAAATAGAGAGAATCCGTCAGCGCGACTGTAGCGCCAGATGCGCCGAGGGGTGTCGGTATCAATCAATCCGGTGACGGCGACCAGGATGATGCTGGCTAGAGCGGCTTGGGGCAGGTAGAAAAATAGCGGGGTGAAAAACAGTACCACTGCCAGGACGAGGGCGGCGGTGATGATTGAAGCGAGGCCAGTGTTAGCGCCCGCCGCAAAGTTCACCACCGAGCGACTAAAGCCGCCCGTGACCGGATAGCCGCCGGTAAAGGCTGCACCGAGATTCGCCATGCCCAGGCCGATCAGCTCTTGGTTGGGATCAATGCGCTGCCGCCGTTTGCTGGCGAGGGATTTAGCTACGGCGATACTCTCCATAAAGCCAACGAAGCTGATGGTTAGGGCCGCTGGGAGTAAGGCTTGCCACTGGGCCAGATTTAGGGCTGGGGTGGTCAGAGGGGGCAGCCCACTGGGAACCGCACCGACGGTGCGCACCCCAGCCTGAGTATCTAAGCCCAGGCTCCAGACCAGTAGGGTGCTGATGACGACCACCACCAGCGGCCCCCCTTTACTCAACAGTTGGCTGGTGTCTGGACTGAGCCCCCAGCGTTGGAGGCGCGGAGACAACCCCCGTTTAAAGAACAGCAGTAGGCCAAGGCTGACGGTGCCGATCCCGAGGGTAAGAAGGTTGGTACTGCCTAGGGCTTGGCCCAAGACAATGAGTTGACCCACAAAAGAGTCGGCGCTGGCGACTTGAACCCCCAGCAGGTGGCGCAGTTGGCTGACGCCAATAATCAGAGCGGCGGCACTGGTGAAGCCGGAGATGACGCTGTGGCTGAGGAAGTTGACTAAAAACCCTAGGCGCACGAGGCCCATGCCCAGTTGAATGAGCCCAGCCAGCAGGGCCAGGATCAGGGCGAGGGCCAAGTACTCACTAGAACCTGGGGCGGCGAGGGGGCCGATGCCGCTAGCCACCAGCAGGGAGACGATTGCCACGGGGCCAACGGCTAAGGCGCGGCTGGTGCCCAACAGGCCGTACAAGCCCAAGGGCAGAATGCTGGCGTAGAGGCCGACTTGGGCCGGAAGTCCAGCGAGTTGGGCATAGGCCATCGCCTGGGGCACTAGCATGGTGGCGACGATCGCACCGGCTAAGAGATCTCCCGGGAAATCCCGGCGGCGATAGTGCAGCAGCCAATCGGTGAAGGGGAGATAGGCGGAGAGTTTCCAGGGCGATCGCCCCGTTTGAGTAGAGGAGTTCAACGGGCTAGCCATGATCTAGAGAATGGGGCGGTAGGGCCGGTCTTTGGCCCGGACGTGGCTCAAAATCGGCTCGAAATTGGCTCAAAATTGGCTCAGAATCAGCTTGAAAGTAGGCTGACCCAGGGCGCTATACCGGCGTGGCAACTTGGCCGCAGCTCTGGTTTGCGGGCACGGCTTCCATGATTTTCTTGGGATTGGGCAGGTCAAGGCTATCCATGAAGCTGATAAAGCTGTTGCGATCACGCCCCACAAACCGGGGATTCCACTGCACTTCTTCGCCAATGGTGGATAGGCTATGGCCGCGATAGTCATGGCCAGGGTAGACCAGGGTTTCAGCCGGTAGGCTGAACAGCTTTTGGGTGACGGAGTCGTAGAGGATGCCTGCATCACCACTTTGGAAGTCGGTGCGACCACAGCCGCGAATGAACAGGGCATCACCAGTGAAGAGGTGGGTGCCGTTGGCCAGGTAGGCCATGTGGCTGTCGGTGTGGCCGGGGGTTGCGATCGCAACGATCTCCAAACTGCCCACTGTCAGCATTTCGCCATCTTGAATATGGCGATCGGCGCAGGAGACTTCGGCTCCGGCTGGGACAATGCCCAGACAGCCCAACCGCTGGCGCAACTCCCCCGTGCCGGTGACGTGATCGGCATGGACATGGGTTTCGAGACAGTAGCGCAGGGTAAGGCCCAGTTCTGTTAGAAGGGCTTGATCCCGATCGACCTGCTCAATCACGGGGTCAATCAACACAGCCTCGCGACTCGTTTCATCGGCCAGCAGGTAAGTGTAGGTGCTGGTGTCTTGGTCATACAGTTGACGAAATAGCATGGTGGCGCTCCGAAAGTTCTTTCATATGACTACATAGTAATACTTTCATCTTGCATTAGCAAGCTATCCCTTAAACGCGAATCCCAGCCCTAAATTGCTAGGGCTGGGATCAGTGATTATGATTGGGCTGCTGATAGACAGGGCACTAGCGTGACCGTCTGGGCTGGGAATGACCGCAGTGGACGCAGTGGGGCAGGTGCTTGTAGGTGAGGCCGTGGCAGTGGGGACAGGGTTGGCGCTGCTCGTAACCGCAGTGAGGACAGTGGAGTTCCCCAGCCTGAATCTTGCGGGCACAGCGGAGGCAGCGGGATTTTTCCACCCGGTTGGCGGCCTGCACTTGGGGGTTAAAGACATACCGCTGGCTGAGTTTGATGATGGCGAAGCCCAGCAGCGGAATCACCAGGATATAGGCGTAGCTGACCAGGAATAGCAGCCCCCCCAACAGGGTGCTAACTAGGTTGAAGAGGAAGGAAAACAGCGCCCCAACCTGTAGGAACTGAAAGACTTTAATCAGCAGGGGAATGGAGAAAATCACCAGCAGGTGCCAGGTCATCAAGCTGACTAGGCCATAGTTACGCCGTTGGCTGGCGCGGTGAATGGTGCCGGTGATCGCAATCAGCGGCAGTAAAAAGAGTCCTTGGAAGAACAACTGCCGACTGGGATACCAAAAGCTGGCGCGCTCATAGCCAGTTTCTGCGATCGCAAATTGATCTGCCGACTGCACAAAGGTCAGAAATTCTTGGCTTTCGGGCTGGTTCACCAGTTCCGCCTGGAGATCACGAATTTCGTCCCGTAGGGTGGCGATCGCAGCATCATTGTCTTCCAGGGTCTGCCGGGCCTGGGCCGCTTCTACCGTGTTGATCGACTGATCGGCGGGTTGTCCGGCAATTTGCTCTAGCAGGGTGGAATCGTACTGATTGCGGATTTCCTGATTGGCGGCGGTGAGCTGATTAACCTCTTGGTCTTTTTGAGTCAGAGTGAGGATAATT
>PXDR01000110.1 GCA_003566335.1 Cyanobacteria bacterium T3Sed10_344R1 | reverse complement strand
CCGAGCAGCCAGGAGTCATTCGAGTTATCTATTTGAGCTATCTAGGATATTTGAGCTATCTAGGATCATGATCACTCAGTAAATCACCGGGTTTCTGCTCTTGCCCAACCCCCTATGCTGATTGAAGCTTCCAGTCTGGTGTATACATAGGTCTGGTATGTACATAGGGAGTTGAAGGCAGGGCAAGACGGACGGCTCAATTTTAGGTATAGCCTCACTCCATTTCTACCAGCAGCCTCCAGACTGGCACTGGCATTAAGATTGTTAGGCCGTGGCTCCAAGGTTCATCTTTCTAGGGTTCCTCTGTTTCCGATGACACTGCCTGATGAGTGCTTCAGTCTTACTAGTTGGCAAGGACAATTTTACAGATAGTTTTAAACCTCAGCTCTCTGCCATCGCAGAGCTGACGGTTACATCAGTCATGACGCCAGAGCTAGCCCAGGCAGCGCTCCAGGCTCAATCTTCAGAAATCGTGCTGATGGAAGCAAACCACCCAGATAATGGGCCGCTCTGCCAATGGATCCGTCAAAATCGTCAGCTCGCTTGGGTTTACTGCATTATTCTTTCGACGGACGAGGCGGTCAACAAGTCAGACGAATTGGTTCCCCACCAACCCCGTGAGCTGAACCAGCAATGGGCTGAGGCGCTAGAGGCTGGTGCTGATGCTTATCTACAGCTGTCCCATCCCCAATCTGCCGATTGGGGAATCGCCCAGGCTAACTTGCTTAGAGCCCAGCTCAGAGCAGGGCTAAGGCGGGTGAAGGTGGCGCGGGATTTAACCCGGGCCAATGAACTGCTGTCTGCGATCGCATTGGTTGATCCCCTAACCCAACTCAGTAATCGCCGCGCCTTCGACTGGGAACTACCGCGACTGGTCAAAGCCACCCGTAGCCACCACAGCAATCTGAGCCTGATGATGGTGGACATTGACTATTTCAAAGTTGTCAACGACACCTACGGGCATCTCGTGGGCGATCGCGCCCTGCATTTAGTTGCCGACCGACTGCGCCACAACACCCGATTTTCAGATACCCCATTTCGCTATGGCGGCGAAGAGTTCGTAGTGCTGCTGTCCCACACCAACGCAGCCGAAGCCCTCGCCATCGGCAAACGGTTCTGCCAGCTCATCGGCAACCAGCCCTTTCAGATCAACGACACCCTGTCCCTTGACCTCACCGTGAGCATTGGCATCGCCAGCTTAGAACCCGAGGATGATCCCAAAGGACTGAGCCTGCTCGACCGGGCCGACCACAACTTGCTACGGGCCAAAGAACACGGTCGCAATCAGGTCGTCACCGATCCGGCAGTTGAAGAAGCAGAATTAAGCTGACGATGCTGATCAATCGCCTGACAGCACGCCGCCACCGGCAACCGTTCCGCCATCGCTGCCACTAGGGCATCGTAGGCAGGGCGCTGAGCTTCAATCAGCGTCCGCGCCTGTAGCAAGGCCCATCGCTCCTTCAACTGCCCTTCAGACGCAGGCTGATCAAGTTTTTGCCAAAATTGCCGCAGCTGCAGCCGGTCATCTTCACCCCCCTGAGACGAGTCATAGAGCAATTCTTCCGCCGCAATGCCCGCCATCCAAAGCTGGCAATAGTGGTTAACCCGCTGGGTCAACTCGACCGGAGCTTGGGGCAAGTCATTAAGGCTGTCAACCACCACACCCCCAGCCCCAGGCAACTGCTGTCGCCAGGCGTCCCAAGGACTCAGGGCATAGGCTGCGATCGGCAGATCCAGCAGATACGCCACCAAGAAGTGGCCCGCCTCATGGTGCAGTACTCGCTGGCGATAGTCCGGGGACAGCCGCGCCAGCCCACTGACCAACAGGGTGCCCCCTCGACCATTCCAGCCGAAACGATCCAGGGTAAAGCCGACCAGAATCGTTGCCGTTGCGATCGCAGGCACCGCTGGCGACAGCTGAATCAACGGCCCCACCAGGCTCAGCATGGTAATCGAGAAAATGCCAATGGCCACCAAATTCAGGGTGATGGGGTTCATATCCAGCTCCGATAAGGCGTCTTCTTTAGCCTACCAGGGCTATTTTTTTCAGCCAGATCTTCGTCATGCAGATCCTTGGAGCCAAATTTGAGACAGATCCCCAGGCATCGTCACTGCTCCAGCCCAGTATCAGCCGCATCTGCCCCATCGCCGTAAAACGTCTCCAAGCTGGTCTGATCTCCCACAAACCGCCAATGCCAGGGTTCATAGCTCCCCCCCTGTTCATTCCCCTCTGGGAAAGACAGCTCAAAGCCGTAAAACGCTGCATTTTGGCTCAGCCAGCCAAACGCAGGCGTCCCGTCAAAAGACTCATCAAGATCCGTATCTGGCTGATTCGCATCCGCCAAATCCACCGCATAGCCCGTATGGTGCTCACTATAGCCAGGGGGAGCACTCACCTCAGCCCGTCGGGTGGGGGACTCCCCCCGCTCCGCCTTCACCTCAAAAAACAGATAGCGTTGATCCTCAATCGAGCGAAATCCCGACACAGCCCGCAGCATCACCCCTGCCTGTCGAGCCTGAGCTATTAGAGCCCGCAGTTGATTTGCCGCAGGCTGGCGCAGCGTCACCAACCCATCAGCCGTCACCGCCACCAGACTGTCTAAGGGAGCCTCAACATAGGCCCGATGATTCAACAGCCGCCGTTCAGGGTCAAGACTGGCCGACTCTTGACGATCGTTGCGATCGCTCTCAGTCAAGTCGTTCCCTTCACCATCCACCTGAGCGCGCCCGGTGCCAGACTCAACCGACTCAGCTTGATTCAAACCAGGGTCAGCCCCATCGCGACCAGCCAGCAACTGCGGCATCCAAATCAGGCCACCGATAGCCAACCCCACTCCCAGCAGCCCCAACAGCCCAAAGCCAAGCCAGCGCTTTAGCCACTTCCACCAGGGTTGACCCGACGAAACCTGCAGGCTTTCTCGGCGTGCCTCAGGAATGTCATCAGTAAAACGGGGATCAGTTTGGGAGCGTTCTGCCATGAGGGATCACCCGGAAGATAAGTCCGGTTACAGTCAACAACAGCTAGACCAGCATAGCTAAGACAACCCGTTTGCCAAGGTATCTCCGGCATTCTCTTTCCATCCGCTTGACTTTTATAAGTTCCAGGTTGAAGAGCTTGATATCAGCCCTTGACAGAATCAAATCAAGTTAGGGATGATGGTTAACTGGCTGTGAAGTAGCGAACCAGCCCAATCCAGCTCGGATCAGGTCACTGCAAAGGTGAGTCAGGCGAATTCCCCGGCCACTACCTGTACGGCGCAACTATGTGGAGAAGTCATGGCATACGCAATTATTGAAGCAAGCGGCACCCAGCTACGGGTTGAACCCGGTCGCTTCTACGATCTAAACCGTCTAGCGATTGACGAAGACGGTTCAGTCACCTTTGACAAGGTACTGCTGGTTGAAGACGACGGAAACGTCACCATCGGTCAACCGACGATTTCTGGAGCCAGCGTTTCTGGCACGGTGCTGCGCCACCTCCGGGGTCGCAAAATCATCGTCTACAAAATGCAGCCCAAGAAAAAGACCCGTAAGAAGCAAGGTCACCGCCAAGACTTGACTCGGGTTATGATCAACGGCATTACGGTGGGCAGCAAAACCATTGGCGATGTCGCTGAGGCATCCCCAGCCCCAGCCGAGACTGCAGATGCCGCCCCAGAGACGGCGGACGCGTAGAGCAACGGGCGCTATCGCCTTGCCCTAGTTTTTATCTAACCCCCCGGAGGTCAATTCATCATGGCTCACAAGAAAGGAACGGGCAGTACCCGTAACGGTCGCGACTCTAATTCTCAGCGCTTGGGCGTCAAGCGCTATGGCGGCCAAGTTGTCACAGCTGGCAGCATCATCGTGCGTCAGCGCGGCACCAAGTTCCACCCCGGCAACAACGTCGGTCGTGGCAGCGATGACACCCTGTTTGCGCTGCTAGACGGCGTCGTCACCTTCGAGCGTCGCGGCAAGAGCGGCAAGAAAATCAGCGTTTACCCCTCTCCGGTTGCAGCAACGGTCTAGGCAGCAACAACGATCTGTGGGAAAGCCAACTGTTTTACGGTCTTTCCCCCGACGTTAGAAGCCAGGCTAAGCGTCAGCCGAAAATCCCATTAAAAAAGCGACCCCAATATAATCGGGGTCGCTTTTTTAGTGGAACCTAACGCCAAAAGGCGTTCGTCGGTTAGTCTAGATAACCCATCAAAGCCCCAGCATCTTCGTCGATGTCATTAGAGGCAATGGGTCGCTGACCAGGCAGCATGTCTTTGCTGTAGATGTCCAGGGAACTAACCGCAATGGGTCGGTGTCCTGGCAGCGTATCCATTGTAGAGATTTCAAAGCTGTTCGCCCCGATTGGTCGGCTGCCCGAGATCGTCAGTGTGCCGATAACGCGGGGATCTAGGGCGGTAATTGGGCGATTATTCGGCAAGGTGTTGGACATAATCAGCCGAGTCTTGTCTTCCAAGACAATGGCCTGACTTTCTGCCTTTGCCAAGCCTCCCTTTTCAGCTTTAGCAGCTGCAGTTGGTTTGGCATCAGCCTTGGCAGTACTTTCAGTGGATTGCCCGTTAGTGGTCGTATTGCTGCTCATGGGTGAATCCCTAGGGTGTTCAGCTGTCCTGGGCGCTGCCCAGAACCATTCAAAATGGAGTTGTAACCGGTTGATTAATATGGAGGATTAGAAGCAGGCTTGCCGAAATAGCTCTCGGGAAGGCGCTGATTTCCCATCCAATACTTAAGGAAATATTATAGGTGAAAACCTGAGTGATTCAGTTTACGAAACTTAATCACAGTCATAATTTCAGCCATTACTCCCCCTTGATCCCCCGGTCTGCCTTGAAGCAGGGTGGACGACATTTTTGGCGAAGTCTTCTCGACCCCATGCCTTTATCTGCCTCCGGCTTACCCCATGTCTATGCCTTCTAAAACCAGCCTTAATCCCTGGATTGGCAAGTCGCTTCAGGCAGGGAAGTACACCCTAGAAGCGACCCTGGGCCAAGGCGGGTTTGGCATCACCTATCGAGCCATGCACCATTACTTGGGGCAGTCGGTGGTGATTAAAACCATT
>PXDR01000356.1 GCA_003566335.1 Cyanobacteria bacterium T3Sed10_344R1 | reverse complement strand
CCTGATGAACGCCATCGGCGAAGAAGCTGGGATTGACATCAACTTTGAAAGCCTGCCCTTTGACGGCATCATTCCGTCCCTGCAGTCGGGCAGCGTGGATGCCGCCATCAGCGCCATGACCATCACCGAAGAACGGGCGCAGACGGTGGACTTTTCTCGACCTTACTTTGTGGCGGGTTTGGCGATCGCAGTCCAAGAAGACGAAGACGACATCACCAGCCTAGAAGACCTAGAAGGGATGCGGATTGCGGTGCAGATTGGCACCACCGGGGCCGAAACCGCCGCCGGGATTCCGGGCAGCACCCTCAGCACGTTTGATTCTGCCCCCCTAGCCCTCCAAGAGTTGGCTAACGGCAACGTGGATGCGGTGATTAACGATGCGCCGGTAACGTTGGATGCGATCGCCAGCGGCAACCTGACTGGCCTCAAAGTGGTGGGAGAACTGGTAACCGAAGAGTTCTACGGCATTGCTTTCCCCGCCGGGTCAGACAACGTGGCGATTGTGAACGAAGCCCTAGCCACCCTGATTGAAAACGGCACCTATGCCGAAATCTACGAGCGTTGGTTTGGGGCAGAACCCCCAGAACTACCCGAGTCAGCCTTTTAGGGTGGACTGAGTGTGAACCGGCCCGGTTAACCAGACTGCTGAGACCGTTCAGTCCTAGCAGTCTGGGTTGGGCGGGGCTGATATGATGGCGTGAATTTCCCAACCTCTGGAGCACAACTGGTCGTGGAGCAGTCCCTGGGCTATATCATCGAAGCACTTCCCAACCTGATGCGGGGAGCTTTAGTGACGCTACAGCTCACCGCTTTCTCGGTCTTTTTAGGGCTGATTGGGGGCACCCTCATGGGCATTGCCCGCCTGTCGCGCTTTCGCCCCTTGGCTTGGGCCACCCGCATTTACATCGACTTTTTTCGCGGCACGCCCCTGCTGGTTCAAATTTTTATCATCTACTTTGGCCTGCCAGCGGTGATGCGCGCGGCCTTTGGCGTAGCGTTTTCCCTCGATCGGCTGACGGCGGCAGTTTTGGCCCTCAGCCTCAACGCTACGGCCTACCTGGCTGAAATCGTCCGTGGCGGCATTCAGTCGATCGAATCTGGTCAGCACGAGGCGGCGGAGTCCCTAGGACTCGGCCCGGCCCAGACCATGCGCTACGTGATTTTCCCCCAAGCCTTTCGCCGGATGATTCCGCCGCTGGGCAATGAGTTCATCACCTTGCTCAAAGACACCAGCTTGGTAGCCGTGATCGGCTTTGAAGATTTATTTCGTCAGGGCCAGCTAATCGTCGCCCGAAACTACCGGTCATTTGAGATTTATCTGACGGTGGCCCTGGTGTATCTCGTGCTCAACACCCTGTCATCCCAAGTGTTTATCTTGCTAGAGCGGTGGATGGATCCAGTACAACGGGCCAAGCGCCAGCAGAAGCAGGCCGCTTCGCCGAAGTCGCAGCCTGAGGTGATGAGTTAGGGTTGACTTACACCTTCGGTCAGGCTTGAGTCATCCGATGTCGATTGAAACTGTTTGAAGACAGGGTGTGAAAACACTGGAATTGCTTATGGCGTCATTGTCTTCAGCTCACGTTCAGTTCAATCGTCGCAGCTGTCGGTCGAGATAGCTGTCTGCTGTATTTAGATCAATTCATTCACTATGCTGAAACTGCTTCGACTACCCCTGACGCTAGGTCTGGGGGGCGTACTATTGCTGGCTAGCTGTCAGCCCAACGGGACTGAGACCACAGAGACAGATAACTCAGATGAGACTGCCCTCTCCCAAGAGGGGGAATCTGATCAGTCACCAGAATTTGACCCAGATTTCGATCTTTCTCCCGACACCCCTGACACAACTGAAAATGGAGGCACTGCCGCTCCTTCCCCCCAGGGATCTGACGCGCCCCAACAACAGCGCTCAGCTCAACCCGAGACTAGGCAATCACCGGGCCAGTCACCCCAGGCGGCAGCGGGCGGCAACGAATATCCCGAAGAGTTTGTCACTGGGTTTATGGACGGCTGTGCCCAAGGTGGCATCCCGGTAGAATTTTGCCAGTGCAGCCTTAACGGCATTCAGGCTGAGTTCACGGTGGAAGAGTTTATGGAAATTGATGAACTTGCCCGCAATCAGCAGCCTGCGCCCCCAGAAGTGGAGCAGACGCTCAATCGCATCGCCCAGTCTTGTCTACCTGAGCAGCCCCCGGGTTAAGACTAGAGTTTAGTGGTCTTGGGCCGTTCCTTGGCTAATCCAGGCGAGGTAAGGCTCAGACCCCGCTTCAATCGGCAGGGCAATAATTTCGGGCAAATCGTAGCTGTGGTGCTGGCAGATTGCAGATTGAAGTTTATCGAGGCAGGCCCAATCGGTTTTAATCAGCAGTTGCCATTCGGCGGATTGCTCAATTTCGCCTTGCCAGCGATATACGGACTGAATCGGAAAAATGTTGACGCAGGCTGCCAAGCGCTTCTCGATTAAGGCTCGGGCCAGGGCTTGGGCGGCTGCTTCGGAGTCGGTAGTGACGAGAACGACGCCGTGGCGGGGGGTGGGGCTAGGCATCCAGGAGGGAATAGGGGTGGGTGACAAACTGGGCTTGATCTAAGGTTTCGCGGGTGCTGCACCGCAGCCAGGGCGGGGCACCCGTGGCGACTTCGTACAGATAGGTGCGATCGTATATGGGCAAAATCGACTCGGTAAAGCTGGCACTGTCAATCAGCGTTTGACTGAGCTGCGTGGCTTCTAGGTTGGCCCGGTTAAAGTCTGCCCGGTTGAGGACTGCCCCGGTGAGATTAGCTTGGGCCAGGTATGCCCCCTCTAGCCGAGCGCCGGTTAGGTTGGCTCCCCGTAAATCTGCCCCCCGTAAGGTGGCATGGGTCAAGCAAGCTGCCGTTAAGTTGGTTCCTCGCAGATCTGCGCCGTTGAGCTTGGCATCCTTGAGGTTAACGCCGCTGAGGTCAGCCCCCGCCAGATTCACCCCATTTAGAAATGCGCCCTCTAGGTTGACGTTCTGCAAACTCGTTTTTTCTAGGGCTGCCCCCCCCAGCCGGACGCCGCTGAGGTTAGTCCAGGCCAGGTTAGCGCCACTCAGATTGGTGGCCCGCAGGTTGGCCCCGACCAAGTTTGCGCCGCTAAGGTTGGCGTCTGTCAGGTCAGCCCCCCGCAGGTTGGTATGGGCAAGGTTGGCTCCGCTGAGGCGGGCTTTAACCAAGCAACTGCGCACCAAAAAAGCGCCGCGCAGACAGGCTTTGGTCAGATTTGCCTCTAGGAGATTGGCTTGGTTGAGCTTGGCGTAGCTCAAGTCTGTGCGGCTAAGGTCGGCAGCCACCAAACAAGCTTGGGTCAAAAAGCTGCGGCTCAGATTAGTCCCTGTCAGGTCGGCCTGCCGCAGGTTAACGTCTACTAAGATGCGGCGCTGCAAATCCTTGCCGTTGAGATGGATGGCGGCAAAGTCGCGGTAACCCGTTTCGTATAGTTCTAGGAAATGTCCGACTTGCATAGCAGGAGGCGATAGTGCCCGAAAAGGGGCCGTTGAAGGGGCCGTCTGGAGAGAAGTGGGACAGGCGAGTGGGGCTGTAAGCAATGGCGATAAGGTGGGGAGCAACATAACTATCCCTGAATAAAGTTCCCCAAAACCTCCCACGAGTAGAGGTGGCTGACTGGGATCAATCTGGCAACAACCGCGAGCGATGAACCGGGGTGAAGTGAGTTTGGGGGGATCGAAATCGGGGGCGTTGCTATAGCTCCACCCTAGGGGGTGAGTTCAGTCCTGTGCTCTCTCCGTTAGGTTGATTGACATATTGGTGAAAAACTTAGTAGACAAAAGGAGCATCGGGTGGCGATTCGGCTGAAACAGCGCAGTTGTGTAGCCTAGCCATCATTTCTTAGCATCATCCTGTAACGCTTTTACCAAGTTCTGTATCATTTCCCATGACCTCCCCCATGACCCCAGATGCAACCGCAGACGCAATGACGGGTTCGACCCAGGGCACCCAGACCCGCAAGATTTTGCTGACGGGGGTGTGGCTGGGATTTTTGGTCTATGCCTTTGGCTTTGCCCCACCGGATCGGCCAGAGACTTTTGACTTGATTCTGCGCATGTCTACGGGAGAGTGGGATGGGATTAACCCAACCATCCTGGCGCTGTTTAATCTGATGGGGGTGTGGCCGATGGTCTATGCCTGCCTGGCTTTGGTAGATGGTCATGGACAACGGCTGTGGGCCTGGCCGTTTGTGCTGGGCTCTTTTGCCCTGGGCGCATTTCTGCTGATGCCTTATCTGGTGCTGCGCCAGCCAAATCCCGACTTTCAGGGAGAACCGTCGCGGTTGCTGAAGCTGACAGAAAGTCGCTGGCTGGGCCGAGCGTTAGCCGTGACTGCGATCGCATTGCTGGGATATGGCTTTGTAACGGGAGACTGGGCGGATTTTATTCAGCAGTGGCAGACGAGCCGCTTCATTCACGTGATGAGCCTAGATTTTTGTTTGCTGTGGCTGCTGGTGCCGACCCTGCTAGGGGATGATATGGCCCGTCGGGGCTTGGCCGGTCGTCCGGGGCTGTTGGCTGCGATCGCATTAGTCCCCCTGCTCGGCATCACGGTTTATTTGGCTTTCCGCCCTCCCTTAACGTCACCAGCGTCTGAACCACAGCCCGATCCGGCGTAGCGGGCTAAACGGCCAAACCAACAACGGTTTATACTTTTAGGCTCTGCGGTTTTGCCCTGTCTTGTGAGTGCGCTATGTCTATGGATTCTCCGGTTGCCGCTGATGCTGGGGCTGAGTTGAGCCTGCCTGATGGCTTAGACCATTGGCAAGCTAGCCTGGGCTGGCAGTCCAGCGAGGCTCAACAGCAGACATTTCAGCAGCTTTATCAGGGCGTGTTGGCTGCCAACCGTCAGGTAAATCTGACCCGGATTACTGCGCCCCAGGACTTTTGGGAAAAGCATTTGTGGGATTCTCTCAGCGGCATTGCCCCTTGGCTGGGGGGGGAACCGCCAGCGGCGCTACAATCTGCGGTCGCTCAGCCGGTGCAACAGGTGATTGATATTGGCACCGGGGCTGGATTTCCGGGGATTCCGG
>PXDR01000007.1 GCA_003566335.1 Cyanobacteria bacterium T3Sed10_344R1 | reverse complement strand
CTATTCCTATGGTATAGAGGAATCAGAACCTCGCTCACCTGTCCTAGGGCAGAGAAGCTGAACAATAGATAAAACTTGACTCAGTCTTCACAATTAAGGAATGGAAGTTCATGGGTCAATCTGCCCACAGACTGCTGAGTCATGACTCTAGGGATAAGCTAACCAGGAACAGCGGTTTACCGAAACTTTAATTTGATCCCCACATTGCCAGAATCGCAATCTTGAATATCCCGGTTTTTGAGATGTCTTCCCGTTGTTTCGCGTTGCTTCACCTGATCTCCCCGGATCGCTGAGCCTGGGGCGGGCTCGGGATTTGACTTGACAACCGGGGCGTTTGCTACTTCATCTGTAGTTTTGTATACGTTTTCTATACTATAGTTAAGACAGTTGTTAACCCAGCGCTGCTGCTGTTTCTGGGACTTTGCGGCTGGTTCTGCCGCCTAGACTGTCCTTAGATAGCCCTGAAAAGCCTGGTTTTTAGCCGGTGGTTGCTTTATCCGCTGCTGGATCTTAATCAACTTTTGTTGTGGTTCAGAGGTCAGTGGTCTAGCTCGGGGTGAGGGGAAGGCTGAGCCTAACCCGATAGGCAGCGTCACGTCAGTTGAGCCTACCGGAGGCAAAAAAGCCTGTGAATCAGCCCCCCGAGACCGCTTTTCGCCGCTATAGTGCGCCTGATCTGAGCCGCTACTTTCGCCGCCACCCGCTACAGATTCTCTGGCGAAGTTTACAGATCCTTTGGTATTTGGGGGGCTTTGCCCTCGGGCTACAGCTCGATCGGTGGTTTAACCGGGTTGAGGCTAAGCAGGCTCAGCGCGCTAGCCAACTGCGTCAGGTGCTGACTCGGCTGGGGCCAACTTACATCAAGGTGGGCCAAGCCCTGTCTACCCGTCCTGACCTGATTCATCCTGATTTCTTAGATGAGCTGATTAAGCTACAGGATCAGCTGCCGCCGTTTCCGACTGCGATCGCAAATCGGATTATCGAGGCTGAACTAGGGCAGTCCCCTGCCGAAATCTACAGCTTTATCTCCCCAGAGCCCGTAGCAGCAGCTAGCTTAGGTCAGGTTTACCGGGCTCGGCTACACAGTGGCGAAGAAGTCGCCGTCAAGGTGCAGCGCCCTAACCTATTGCCGGTGATTCGCCGGGATCTGTGTCTGATGCGCTGGGGGGCAGGGGTGCTGGGGCGATTCTTGCCGCTCAACCTAGGTCATGACCTCACCCTGATTGTGGATGAGTTCGGCACCAAGCTATTTGAAGAGATTGACTATCTAAATGAGGGCAAAAACGCTGAGCGGTTTGCCGACAATTTCCGCAATGACCCTCGAATCAAAGTGCCCTGCATTTACTGGCGGCACAGCAGCACTAATGTCTTAACCCTGGAATGGATTAACGGCTTTAAGCTAACGGACACGGTACGGGTGCAGCAGGCAGAATTAGACACCGACGTGCTGATTGAAATTGGCGTCACGGCTGGCTTGCAGCAGTTGCTAGAGTTCGGCTTTTTCCATGCAGATCCCCATCCCGGCAACTTGTTTGCCATGCCCGATGGTCGCATGGCCTATATCGACTTCGGCATGATGGATCAGCTCCATCAGGACACGAAGGAAACCCTGGTGGATTCGGTCGTACACCTAATCAATCAAGATTATCGACGCTTGGCTGAGGATTTTGTCAGCCTGGGCTTTTTGACCCCAGATGTCGATATTCAGCCAATTATGCCTGCCCTAGAAGCGGTGTTGGGACAAGCTTTGGGGGCCAGCGTCAAGGACTTCAACTTTAAGACCATCACCGATCAGTTTTCTGAGCTGATGTATGACTACCCGTTCCGGGTGCCTGCCAAGTTTGCCCTGATTATTCGGTCGTTGATTACCCAAGAAGGCTTAGCCCTTAGCCTCAACCCGGCCTTCAAAATCGTCGAAATTGCCTATCCCTATGTGGCTCGGCGGCTGCTCACTGGAGAAACCGCGTCCCTGCGGCGGCGGCTACTAGAGGTGTTGTTCAAGGACGGCAAGTTTCAGTGGCATCGGCTGGAAAATCTGATTGCGATCGCACAGGCCGACAACAGCTTTGACCTGCTGCCCACGGCGGGGCTAGGTCTGCAATATCTCGTGTCTGAAGAAGGCCAGTACCTGCGGCAACAGCTTTTGTTGGCTCTGGTCGAAGACGAACGGCTCCATACCGAAGAAATCCAGCGACTGTGGAACTTGGTGAAAGACGACCTCAGCCCCAGCAAACTACTGGGCGCTGCCTGGGGGGCGGTGGCTGATTTCTCCGCCGCCCGAGCTGCTTCCCTGGTGCCAGCGATGGCGAGCTTCGCTGGCACCCCCCAGTCCACCCGAGTTTAGGCATGGCGTAGACCCACGGGGGAAAACCCGCTGGTGAAAAAAACAACTAAAAAAAGCCCTGGGGTGAAACCACTGCCAGGGCTTGGTGTATTCAAGAGGATACAGAATTTACCGGTGACGCGTTCGTCTTGTGGGCGTTCGTCTTCTAGGCCAGAACCGCTGCTTTTTCCTGCTCCATCTGGCTGGAATATTCGCCCTGGCTGGCGGCGCTGTTGCACTTGGCCCGATGCAGTAAGCGCTGCTGCGCTTCAGCTACGCGACTGCTGTCGCCGCCCCAGTACTCAAGGGCCGGTTGCTGAATTGCCCGAGCATAGGAGAAGGTGACCCGCCAGGGGCACTGCTTGCCAAACTGTTTGTTCATGGCGTTGAGATGGGCTGCCGCTTGTTCAGCGGATTGCCCCCCGGAGAGGAAGGCGACGCCCGCGACCGTCGCCGGAACGTTTTTCAACAGGCAGTTGATGGTGGCTTCGGCCACAGCGTCAACGCTGCTCTGCTGAGGACAGTCCTGACCGGCAATCACCATGCTGGGTTTAAGCACCATTTGGTCGAAGGCAACGTCCTGGGTGTAGAGCTGGTTAAATAACCGGTGCAAGGTTTCGTCAGTCACCTGGGCGCAGCGCTCTAGGGTATGGTCACCGTTGATCAGCACTTCGGGTTCCACAATCGGCATCAGCCCACCTTCCTGGCAGAGCGCAGCGTAGCGAGCTAGGCCATGGGCGTTGGCTTCCAGGCAGGCGCGACTGGGAATCCCCTCGCCGATGGTGATCACGGCCCGCCATTTAGCAAAGCGTGCACCCATTTGGTAGTACTCGGCAATGCGATCGCGCAGCCCATCTAGTCCTTCAGTCACTTTCTCTCCGGGATGACCGGCCAGGTCTTTGGCCCCAGTGTCAACCTTGATCCCCGGAATCATGCCTGCTTCAGCGATGAACTTCAAGAAGGGCACCCCATCCTGGGTAGATTGCCGCAGGGTTTCGTCGTAGAGAATTGTGCCGCCGATGTAGTTTGACAGATTAGGCGTGGTCACAATCAGCTGGCGATAGGCTTGGCGATACTCTTCAGCAGCTGGAATGCCCACCGCCTTGAAGCGCTTATTGCAGGTGCCGTTGCTCTCATCCATGGCCAGAATACCTTTGCCCGGAGCGATCAGCGACTGGGCGGTTTTGCGTAGTTCTTGTGTATGTAAACCCATGGGAATCTCCCAGAAATAATGTGCGGCGTGGAATTTGCTTGCTTTGTTGATATAAAATCTTGATAACAGTCATTTGTCAAATTGTGTTGTTGCAATGGCATAGGTCTCAATTGCGGGCTACAGGATTCAGCAAGAGTCCTGAATTAGCCGCTCAAAACAGAATTTTTGATGCCTGAGGGACGCCTGTTGTCCTGAACACGGCTTTGCTCTTATTTGCTCTTATTAGGACTTAGTCTGAATAAGCTGAACAAGATTTTCCCATGAATGCTGAAAGCCAAGCCATCACTCTTGAAATCACCAGCAAAATCGCTTACCTAGCGGTGCTGTTTCGAGCCGAGTTTCCTCGGGTTGAGGCCGATCTCCAACCCTGGCTAACCGACGCCTACACTCAGGATCAGCTAGATCCCCATTCCATTGACCTCAGCTTTTTCTTCCCCAGCGCCGTTCAGAGTTGGGATGTTGCTGCCTGCTGCTACAGGTGCATTTCTCTAAGGTACTAACCTCACCGACCTCTTAACTGCTAAGGATTGAGGCGAATGGATTCGATCGTGCTCGAAATCAGCAGTGGCAGTTTTCTACGATTGACTGGCAGTTCACTGGCAATTCGCCCCCTAGCTGTGACCAGCAAGATCGGTTCATTCGCCTAAGCCGACGTATTTTGCAATTGTTCAAAAGCCCTATCCATGCTGAGTTTGGGCTGGGGGGGTGAGCCATAAAGCTAGCAATGGTCATTGCGAATACGGCCATCGGACAGGGTGGTATTGCACAACTGTGCACCCTCTAGGTTGACTGTAGCTCCATTTCTCGCATGTTGCAGATTCCCATGGTTGATAGCCTCGCGGCTGTTACGGGTAACTGGCTGGTTTGTGGTCTCGAGAACGGCTGAGGCTGCCGCTACAATCGGGGGGATGCAGGCTGATTGTCCAGCCGTATGGTGATTCCAAACTCTATGCGTTTTTCTACTCCCGATTGGCTGAAGTCTCGTCAACAGGCGACCAAGTTCTGGTTGGGACGGGTTCGTTCGGGGCGGCGGGTGTCGCCTCGGGGGATTCAGCATATGCGCGATAGTCTGCTGGACGAGTCGCGGCTGTCTGGCAGTTATTTGGTGCTGACGGTGGGAGCCTGCATGATTGCCACCCTGGGGCTGTTGTCGAATAGTGCAGCGGTAATTATTGGGGCGATGATTGTTGCGCCGCTGATGCTGCCGATTCGGGGAATGGCGTTTGGCATTTTGGAGGCTGATGTCAAGCTGGTTCGGAGTGGTGCGATCGCACTGGTTGTCGGTTCTGGGGTCGCGATTGCGATGGCTTGCCTGATTGGGCTGTTGGTGGGGTTGCCTCAATATGGCAGTGAAGTGCTGGCCCGCTCTCGACCGACGTTGCTGGATTTGGGGATTGCGATCGCAGCTGGCGGCATCAGCGGCTATGCCAAGGTTGAACCGAAAGTCTCTAGCACCCTGGCTGGAACTGCGATCGCAGTGGCCTTAATGCCGCCAGTTTGCGTGGTGGGGTTGGGGCTTGCCCAGGCAGGGCT
>PXDR01000435.1 GCA_003566335.1 Cyanobacteria bacterium T3Sed10_344R1 | reverse complement strand
TGGTGCCCCACCACCCGCAGGCTGGTGAACACTTCGTCATGCCAGTACACCTTGCGATCTAGGTTCGCCCCCCGCAGGCTGATCCCCATCACCAGTAAAAGTGCGATCGCAACCATCCAGGAGCGCTTCATGCTGCCAGCCGTTGAGTAAATCTGCCCTATTGTGCCTGGCCCAGCCCATTGGGGCAGCGATCCCCGTAACAATTCCGCTAGATTCTCCCTAGACCAAGCGCTAGTTCTGAGAACTAGCGCTTGGTCGCCCACCTACGCCCCTAACGCCGACTCAATGGCGCTAATCAACTCCGGGCTATCCGGCGCGACGCTGCTGGGGAAACGAGCCACCACCTCGCCCTGACGATTGACCAAGAACTTCTCAAAATTCCAGGCCACATCCCCAGCCGGGGGCACTGTGGTCAGGCGAGCATAGAGCGGCGACTGATTCGGGCCTTTGGCATGAACCTTGTCGAACATCTCAAACTCCACCCCATAGTTCAGGGTGCAGAATTGCAGGATATCTTCGTTGCTTCCCGGTTCTTGAGCGCCAAAATCATTGCAGGGAAAGCCCATCACCCGCAGCCCTTGGTCTTTGTACTTCTCATGCAGTGCTTCTAGACCGCGATATTGCGGGGTATAGCCACATTTCGAGGCCACATTCACAATCAACAGCACATGGCCCTTATAAGCTTGCAGAGGCTGATCATTACCCTGAATGTCTTTAACCGTTAGGTCAGTAATGGTCGTCACAGTTCGCGTCCTTTGAATGCTTGGCGTGAATAGAAGAAAAAGTGAATCAGATCAGCAGCCGATCGCAACCCCCAAACCTAGAAAACGAGGCGGTTTCAGGGATCGTCACCGTCATTTAGTGTACGGCAACTGGCAGGGCAATCCGTTCCCCCGGACGAGGCTGCAAAACCTGAATCGGGCTCTCGGGGGCTAGGGCAGACTGAAACTCTGTTGCCGATCCCTTCGTGCTGAGCAACTGGGTCAGAAAACCGCGATAGTCCGTCGTGGCAGCGTTGGCGGTGGGCAGCATGACTTGGGGCGTCACCCAATCCGCCAGCAACTGCGCTCCCTGTCGTCGCACTATCGGGCCAACTAGGGGCAGGGTTTGATCGGCCATCGGCGTAATCACCACGTCGATTGGCCCGAGCTGCTTCAGTTGGGGATCGGCATAGCCGTGGGGTTCGTAGTACAGGGTCAGTCCTTCTGCCTTGATCAGATAGGCGTTTTCTTTGAGCAACGGCCCAATCGGAGCCCCAGGTAACGCCTGAATCTGCACGCCATTAAAGTCGTGGGTCTGGCCGTGGTCTAGGGTGGTCACCTGGGTATAGCCCAACCCCTGCACCACTTTGGCCCCATTATGAGAGGCCACCACCGGGATATCTCGCCGGATCTGGGTCAGGGTCGGTGGGTGGGCATGGTCTTCTAAGCCTTGGGACAGCAGCAGCAGATCCGCCTCGGGGATCGGCGTTGGCTGCTGGCGGATGCCTTCAAATAGCCAGGACTGCTGAGCAAACACCAGGGAGTCCACCAGCCAGGGATCTAGCAAAATCCGCTGATCTGCCAGCTCGATGAGCCAAGAATTATTGTCAAACCAGGTGAGATACATCAGGGTCTCGGTTGCTAAAAGTTGCTCAAAAACGATGTTCGTGAGGGCCGTGTCCCGATCCCACACAGAAGTCCCGCACCAGATCTCATTGTAGAAAATATTTCAAAACATTAAGTACGGCGTTAAGTGCCGTCTGAACCAGGGTTGTGCGCCCTAGGGGGGATCGCCTGGCTGGGGGGGCAATTGTCTGCGGTGGCGTGATCCCCATATAATTGCTGGGTTAACATCTTGCAATGTTTGGGTCAGAGTTTGGTGATTGCCCCCTGGGTTGCGATCGCAGCCTAACGCCACTCTGAATCCGGGTTTGATGGCTTGGCGCTCATAGCCTCAGCCGATGAGATTGCCCCCGCTTACCCGCAGGCAAGATGACTGGAGGATGACACTGGGTTTATGGGTCACTTGACCAAGTCGCACACCATCCTGATTGCCCGCACGGGCCAGGAGCCGATCACCCTCTGCCTGCGGCCCTTACCAATTTTGATCGGCGCTGCGATCGCATTCGGCATTCCCCTCACTTGGGCCGGGATCACCGTCGCCTCAATTTTCCAAAATAACCAGCAGCTAACTCGCCGCAATCAAGAACTCAGCGAAACTGCGACGGAAGTGCTGAGCGAAATCAACCAGCTCGACGCTGAAATTAAAACCCTAAAACGCCGAGCAGGCGTGTCCGAAGATCCCAGCCCCGAGGGAGATCCCGAGGCCCTCAATCCCAGCCAGACCACCTTACCCCAGGGGGGACTCCCTAACACTGTTCCCCCTGAGACCCTCTTATCCTTGGCGAAACAGCGGGGTAACCAGCTGACTGACCAACTACAGCAAGAAGTCAGCCCTGCCCTAGAAGACACCCTAGCCGCCGAAGCTCACCGCAAAGCCGCCTTCCCCGACGGGATCCCCCTGCAAACTGACTTTCGCGTGTCCTCTGAATTCGGCGTGCGCTCGAATCCCTTTGGCCGCCGCAACTACGAGATGCACAACGGCATCGACTTTGTCGCGCCCTACGGCACCCCCATCCACGCCACCGCCGACGGCACAGTCACCCGTTCCCAAAACACGGGCGGGTTTGGCAAACACGTGATCATCGACCACGGCTACAACTACGAAACCCTGTATGCCCACATGTCGGAACTCAAGGTCACCGAGGGCCAAACCATTCGCCGAGGCGATATCGTCGGATTACTGGGCAACACAGGTCGATCCTCTGGCCCCCATTTGCACTACGAAGTTCACCGAGGTCAAAAGCCCCTAAATCCCCGGCGCTACCTGAAAGAACTCTCGAAGATGGAGCAAACTAGCTCAGCCGCAGAGGACTGAAGCCGCGCCGCGTCACGGTTTTTAGGCACAGTTTGAAATCACAACTCTCGTAGGTTGGGTGCAGCGCAGTGGAACCCAACAATATCAGGGGCTTTGGGGTTCTGCGATCGCACCATCCAACCTGGAATTTAGGCTTGACCATAGAATTGACCGGCCACTAGGCTTTGACGAACAGCTCATAGAGGGACAGGATCACCTCGATCACAATCAGAATCACCACGTACCACTCCAGGCGCAGCCCGGTATTGTGCTGCTGTAGGTCAAGGGCGGTTTCGGCAGTGCGGCTGATCAGGCCGAGTTTTTTCTCTAGTGCTAAGTGGCGTTCCCGAATTTCATACTCGTCTTCGAGGCGCAAATACAGTCGGTCAAATTGGGGATAGTCCCATAGCAAATCAGGCTTTTCCAAAATTTCGACTCGGCCCACAATTTTGTGCTGAATCAATAATGTATTGCCAATTTGATCCAGCAAAACTTTGCCAGACTGACGCGGCGGTTTCTGCAAGCTGACGGCAAAAGACTCAATCTGATCAAATACAGCGGCAGTCGCCAGCTCGTAGTAGTCCAGCACCACGCTTTTAGCCAACACATCCGCCGCAATTTGCAGGCGGGGTACATCGAGTTCGGCCATTAAGATCACGTCGTTTTCGAGCTTGCCTGCCCCGGTGCGATCTTGGCGGAGGGTGGCGGTTTCAGAACTGGGTTGCTCAAAGGCTTCCCGAGTCACCGCTTCTAGGTCGCTGAGAAACTTGACTTCCTCAACGGGCGAGAGACCAAACAGCACCACAGCCCCATAATCAAACAGCACCGCGCAGCCTTCCGCCCCCGCTTTGATCACCAGGGGATCGGTGCCTAGGGGTTCTAGGGTGATGAACGGCTTAAGGTCAATACTTTGACCTAAAAAGAGGGCATGGGCGGCAATCGTGCTTTGACTAACGGAAAACAGGCTGGGAGACATAATCGGCATTGACGACATTGGGAGAAGAAAAACGCTGTCAGCGAGCGGGGAATGCCCCAACCGGGGGCGGTAGCGCCCCGAGATTGAGGATATCAACTCGATTTTAGGATTTAGGCTGCTGCTGAAACCCGCTTCAGACAACCTACAGGGAAGATCAATGGGGCCAGCGGCCTGCGACTCTTAGCAGCAAAACTGCCGTGTCATTGGTGAAAACTGGGCCACATTGGCCGAAAAAAAGCTATATCATGATGGACGCAGCCCAGGGGAAATGTGCTCTAATCCAACTCCCACCGGCAAGATTCATCCTCGAATCAACGTCGCGTTCAGGGTCGAGATTAAGCCTCAACGGTTTCATTAGGGCTAAATAGCTCTAAATATAGGCGTTTTTGACCAAAAACTGCCTTTGTCTTACTGATAGCAAATTGATGTTATCGCCACCGTTTAAGCACTATCCCTCAACTTTGCAGTCTTAAATCCTAAATATCGTCCTGAACATTGTCGAGCATGGCCTCAGAATCTCAACTTAGCAGCATCTTAATCGTAGAGGACAGCAAGGGCCGCCGGGAGATTGCCCTCGACGGTTCAGTTTATTCAATTGGGCGTGATCCCAAGTGCGATATTCGTCTGGCCTCTCAGTTTGTCTCCCGCCACCATGCCACCCTAGTGCAACTGCCTCGGGATGACGACACGTATTATTACCGGATTGTGGATGGCAACCTCAAAGGCAAGCCGAGCGCCAATGGGATGCTGATCAATGGCCGCAAGCTTCAGGCCCATGACCTCAAGAATGAGGATGAGATTGTGTTCGGCCCCCAAGCCCGAGCAATCTACTATCAGCTCAAGCGAGATGCCTTTTCGGCCCTGCCCCCCGATGAGTTTGACATCACCTTGATTAGCCCCAACATGGTGGAAGAAGACGACTTCGACGATGACACTCAGGATACGGTTCAGTAAGGCGAGCCTTAGTTGCGCATC
The DNA here is from genome assembly GCA_003566335.1 of Cyanobacteria bacterium T3Sed10_344R1. Taxonomy (GTDB): domain Bacteria; phylum Cyanobacteriota; class Cyanobacteriia; order Phormidesmidales; family Phormidesmidaceae; genus PXDR01. The sequence continues at coordinate 245 of PXDR01000435.1, read as the reverse complement.
CTTGAGTCACAGGAGCTCAGCTTAAGGTGGGACGGATCACCTGGCGAAGTTGCTGACAATGGGCTTCGACAAGCTCAGCCCGAACGGACTTGGAACCGTTCGCCCTGAGCCTGTCGAAGGGCAGCGCCGTTAGTAAGGGTGCAGGGCTGTAGAAAAAATAAAGATCCCGCCTTAAGTTGATACCCGAGTTACGCATCCTTAGTTACGCCCGGCTAGCTCTCGAATTCGGCTGATTTGGGTTTGGG
>PXDR01000410.1 GCA_003566335.1 Cyanobacteria bacterium T3Sed10_344R1 | reverse complement strand
TGATGGGGTTGGGCGATCTGTGGCAGCAACAGCAGCAGTTGAGAGGTGCGATCGCAGCCGCACTAGCCCAACGATTCACCCTCGCCCAACAACACAGCCACGCCCTCAAAAGCCGCCTGCAACGACTGCGGCTTGATCGCGACCTTGACCAAGCTCAACAGCATCTGCAATGGCAACGGCAACAATTGATTACCCTACTGCGCCAACGGCTGCACCAAGGGCAGCAGCAGTGCCATCGCTTAGGCCAGCAGCTCACCGCCCTAGATCCTGAAGCCGTGCTACGGCGCGGCTATGCCTTGGTGCGTCACGGAGCTGACCCCGCTGGCCCTGTCGTGCTCCAGGCTGAGACGCTGACCCTGGGCGATTCCATCCATATTCAGTTGGGCCAGGGATCGGTATCGGCTCAGGTGACTGCCCTCTCTCCCCCTAGGGACGAAACCCCGCCGCCCTAGCCGTGCCGCCTCGCTCGACCCGCGTTTGCAACCCGACTATCCTGAACTGACCTAATTTGCCATGACGACCCCCTCTTCTGACTGGAGCTACGAAGCGGCTGTAGCCGACATTGAAGCCATTGTCCATCAACTGGAAACCGGTGAGCTGCCCCTTTCCCAAGTGTTTGAGCAGTTTGAAGCTGCCGTGGCCAGTCTGCAAACCTGCGAACAGTTTTTGCAGGACAAGCAGCAGCAGGCCACGATTTTGATTGAAACCCTGAGTGAGGCTACCGACGCCTAGGGGGGCACCCCCAGCTTTTGCCGAAGATTTACCCCAAAAGGGAAACCGGCTGACATGATGGGGGATAATCAACGCCGCTGGCTTCTGCACAACAGCCCACTGGGCTAGACAAAACATCATGCTTAACTCCATTTGGCAGCAGGTAACCCTGAATCAATTTGCCCTCCACCAGTGGCGGGCCGTTAGCCTGATTCATCGCTTACTAGGGCCGCTGCGGCAGTGGCGACAGGGCAGTATTTTGCTGCAACAGGGGGAAGATTGGATTGGCCTGGGGCTGGTGGCCCTGGTGTTTGGTCTGGCTCCCTTTGTGTCAACGACGCTGATCGGGATTTTGCTGGTGGCCTGTGCCGGATTTTGGCTACTGCTGACCCTGACGGACGAAGCCGGTGGCGGTCTGACTCCGGTTCACCTGATGGTGGCGGTGTATTGGGGGGTGATGGCGCTGGCTACGGCCCTTTCTCCAGCGCGATCGGCGGCCTTGGTGGGGTTGATTCGCCTGAGTCTGAACCTGCTGCTGTTTTTGCTGCTGGCTCGGGTGTTGCGATCGCCCCGCGCCCGCAACTGGCTGCTGACGGTGTATTTGCTGGTGACGGTGGTGGTGTCTAGCTACGGCATGCGCCAGTGGTTCTTTGGGGCAGAAGCCCTGGCAACCTGGGTTGATCCCACCTCAGCTACGGCTAATGTCACGCGGGTTTACAGCTATCTGGGCAATCCCAACTTGCTGGCGAGCTATCTACTGCCGGGGGTGTTTCTAGCGGCAGCGGCGCTGATGGTGTGGCAAACCTGGCCCCAAAAGGCGCTGGCTTTGGTTACCTTTGGCCTGAATAGCACCTGCCTAATTCTCACGGGTAGTCGGGGCGGATTCCTGGGCATTTTGGCCGGGGGCTTTGCTTTAATCATTTTGCTGACCCACTGGTGGCGGCCCAAGTTTTCCCCCTTTTGGCGGCGCTGGGCGCTTTGGATTGTGCTGGGCGGGACGGCGGCCTTCGTCGTAGTGGCAGTGGCGTTAGTTGGCCCTATCCGGCAGCGGGTGATGAGCGTGTTTGCCGGACGGCAGGACAGCAGCAATAACTTTCGGCTGAATGTTTGGGCGGCGGTGATCGACATGATCCGCGATCGGCCTATTTTAGGCATTGGCCCCGGTAATGGAGCCTTCAACCAGATTTATCCGCTGTATCAGCGGCCTCGGTTTACTGCCCTCAGCGCTTACTCTGTCTTTTTAGAGCTGTTGGTTGAGGCTGGATTTGTCGGCTTTATCAGCTTTATGTGGCTGATGGTGGTGACCTTTGGCCAGGGTTGGCAGCAGCTCCAGCAGTTGCGGCAACGGCAGGATGTCCAAGGCTACTGGCTGGTGGCGGCGTTGGTCTCTATGGCGGCGATGCTGGGGCATGGCTTGGTGGATACGGTTTGGTTTCGGCCCCAAGTCAGCACCCTCTGGTGGCTGATGGTGGCCCTGGTGGCGAGCTACTACCCGGTGGTGCAGGCTGCCCGCCCCCGGCCTGTGGCTGAACTAACGTAAACGCCCTGCATTACCCCCTCTAGCTTCCCGTTGGTAAGGGTGACTGTGCGCCCGCAAGTTACTTTCTGAGGCGAATGCCCTGCATTACCCCCTCTAGCTCCCCCTTGGCAAGGGGGAGAACAGGATTACTTCCGGTTTCCCCCCTTGCCAAGGGGGGATTAAGGGGGGTCTACAGGGACGACAAGCACCGATCAGAGAGACGGATGAGCGGGAGTCCTCAGTTCAGGGGTACTTGTTTGGTCAAGATGACCATAAATTCGGCTTCGCGTCCGGTGGGCAGCAGTTTGCTCCAGTCGTTGGGTTCGGCGTAGCCCCGTTTGTGCAGGTTGGCGATAGTCAGCCGCAGCACGGGGGGAATGCCGAGAACGAGGTGGCGGGCGATGCCGTGGTTGGGTGGTTGGATGATGGGGCTGCCGGGGGGAATCATCGGCGGCTGGCCCCCATTTTCTTCAGACATCGGGCCATCAGACATTAAGTGAAACATGGGTTCTGGTCTCCTTTTTCGTGGGTAGAAAAAGACCAGAACTCAAAAGCCCTAGCTCCCACATGAACGCAGCGCAAGGCGTGGGGGCTAGGGCAAAATGACCCAAGCCACCAGACTGCTTACCCAGTTTGGGGGGCTAGTTACCTGCGGGTGTTGCTTGCACTCGCAGGTAACGCTGGATTAATGAGTTCTAAGTCACAACGGTTCTGTTGGCTGGGTCGCTCAACAGGTTATTTGAGAGCATAATCAACCCGATGGGGATCGTCAAGCCCTGGTGGCGCTAGAACCCCGGTTTTTTTTGAGCAGTGCGAAAGAAACTGAGCAACGTTGACGCAGAAACCAGGGTTCTTTGACCCATTAGATCTGTCTCTAAGAGCTACCCGTCACCCCCCTTGCCGCACGATAGCCTATACATAGCTCCATCCCAAGGGTGACCCCCAATGACGCCCCAAGAAACCCTCATTGCCAAGTTGCGCCGCCTCCCTGACTCCTTAACGCCTCTGGTCAACGATTTTGTTGATGCGCTGCTACTCCAACCGCAAGAACCTTCCACCTCACCCGCGACTTCATCCCCAGAGCCTATCCCTACAGGCCCATTGCCCAACCTTGAGCGCATTGGCCCCCTGTGGGTTGTTAGCACTAGTCTCCCTACCCCCGCCAACTGGGAAACCCTGATTCAATGCGATCGCGATCGCCGCCTAGAACACCTCACCAATCCTTATCAAAACAACGATGAGAACTCTCTTTGATACCTCAGTGCTAGTCGCTGCCTTAGTCAAAGAGCATCCTCAGCATAATACTGCCCGCCCTTGGCTAGAGCAGGCACATAACACCCCTGACACTGGGCTTGTGTCAACTCATACCCTCGCTGAACTATATTCCGTTCTCACCCGGCTACCCCGACAACCCAAACTCCAGCCCCAAGAAGTTCAAGTTTTACTGATGAGTCTCTACCCTCTAGAGAAAGTCAGCCTGGGTTGGCCAGATTATCACCTGGCTATCAAGAACTTGGTCACGCTTCAACTCTCCGGGGGTATCATCTTTGACGCCCTAATTGCTCAAGCTGCAATTAAAGCCAAAGCAGATCAACTGCTCACCCTTAATCCCAGGGACTTTCAGCGTCTGGGGCCATCTATCGCAGCCTTGGTAGTCGTCCCTAACAAGTAGACAGTTCATCAGCTTTCGTCAACGTTGCCCAGACTTCCAGAACCTCGATTTTTACCCACAAGTGTCTTAGCCTGCTTTAGCAGGCTTGAGCTATGAGCCTGGGGATTTGATCCCCAGGCGGCCCCCAGCGCTCAGCCGGTAGGGATTTGCGCAAATACACCAAAATATAAATCTGACCATAGCCCACACCCCAGATCCCGGCGTTAAAACGACCGGGCTAAAAGCTCATGCCCCCTGAAGGGGGCTAGGAGCCGCAGCGTAGCCATGACGCACCGTTCTGCTGCGGCCTGTCTGGGTATACTGCGGCAAGATGCGGGGGGAAATCGGTTAGCTTATGAAACACCTTTGTTTAGGACTGCTCTGTGGACTCATGCCCTTGGGTGCAGTCCCACCCCCAGCGCCACCCCAGCCCCTAGCGTTACAGACGAGTCCCCCATCGGCCCTCGCCCAACTTTCCCTCAACCCTCGCCCTTGGCTCCAAGACCGCCCTAACTTAGCCCGAGGACTGGCTAGTGTGGGCGGCCTCACCCTGATCTACCTGCTGATCTTGGGAGTCAAACCTCGTTGGCTGCTGCTGCTGCCCAGTCAACTGAAAATCCCCAACACCCCGATTGATTTGCCCCTGGGTCTGCTGCTGTGGCTGAAGTACCAGCCCCGAGTGCTGGATCGCTGGGTTGCCGATCACCTGTGGGAAGCCCGAGACCGATTTCTGCGGCAGGCAACGGTCAAAGATCGGGACATCCACATCCCAATTCAAATCTGGCTGGATCAGCAGCCGGTGGATCGGCTCACCCCTGCTGACCTGCGGCCCCGATTTAGCGGATCAAACCAATGTTTGCTGCTGGTGGGAGAGGGGGGCGTGGGCAAAACCAGCTTGGCCTGTCAAATTGCCCGCTGGGGCTTGGGGCCAGAGAAGTCTGTCCGCCGGGGCCAAGCCCCATCCCTGGCAGGTCATCGAATGCTGCCGGTGTTGATTGAGCAGGAGTTGGGGGATACTTCGCTGCTAACGGCGATTAAAACCCAGCTCCCCTGTACCGCCGACGGCAACTTTATTCCTGAGGAGTTGCTGCGGGCTTTGCTGCGTCAGCGGCGGGTGCTGGTGATTTTAGATCACGTTTCGGAGCTGAGCAATGCAGGCTATCAGCACCTGCAAACCGCCCTCAACACCACCCCAATCAACGCCCTGATCATCACTTCCCGCCTGCAAAGTAAAGCCCTGGGTCGGGTTGCGCCCCATG
>PXDR01000629.1 GCA_003566335.1 Cyanobacteria bacterium T3Sed10_344R1 | reverse complement strand
GCCTGAAAAGGTTTGAGGGAAGATCGAATGAAGCTGGCGGTTTCGGGATCGCCTGCCGTGCTGAGAATGCGGCCCCGACTGTCACAGACGGCCACCTGAGCCATATGAACCGATTCAACAATGCCTTCTCGCAGCAGTTGGACTGCTAGCTGAGTGGAGTGAGTTCGCTTTGCTCTACTCATTGATTCCACACTCATCGGTTCCACCCATTGCTCAACCCGTCGCAGAAACAGTTCATTACATTCAAATCATCACATTTTCAAATCATCACATTCAAACCGCTATATTCCAACTGGGCCAACAGTCATCAGGCTAAAACCCAAGCTGCCATACCAGCATATCCACCGCCAAGAACCCGGCAATAATGCCCAGGGTGCGGCGGATGCGGCTGAGGATTGGCTGCACTTGGTACTCCACAATGATGCGATCGCGATTTAGCACATCATCAGGCTTGACCCAGATTTGACCGTCGTACCAGCCAGATTCTTCGTAGGGCACTTGCTGTTGTCCCAGTCTGCCGCCCACATGTTGCCAGCCAATGTAAAGCTGCACTAGGGCAAGCCCTGGCAATACCCAAGCTCCAGCCCCACCGCTCAATAAAAACTGAGCCAGCGCCCGTCCCGGCGGAAAACTGGTGGCTGCCACCGGCCCAACCACAATCCAGCTCAGCAGCCATAGCACCACCAACGGCTGCACATAGCCCCGCAGGTTGCGAGTGCCCCAACTGTAGTACCAAGACTCGCGCATGTCTTGGTATTCCACGATGGGCTGTTGTTCGGTTGGAACTGGGCAGACCGGAGGCGAAGACTTCATAGAGACGGCGGTAGGGCGGTAACGCAGTGACACGAAACGGATAAAAACCCTGCTGGCTGAGGGGCAACGTTGAAATACGTTCAGCGGTTCCCCAGCCTGCTGACTTAGCCTAACGCACTCTAATCGGCGATGCGGCCCCAGGAGGCTAGGGCAGTCGCCCTAGCCTAAAAAGCGGAGGGAGACTGGGTTACAGGGGCGTCTGACGGCTCGAAGACTTCTTGCTCAGCATGGCCCCAAAATGCCTCTAAGCCATAGAAGGAGCGTTCCTCTGGCATGAAGATATGCACAATCACGTCGCCGTAGTCTTGCAGGATCCAGCCGCCGTCGATTTCGCCTTCGATGTGAACCGGGGCGCGGTTGTGCTCGGTCTGGACGCTGGCTTCGATTGTCCGGGCGATCGCACGCAGTTGAGCCGCAGAAAACCCGGTGACGATGACAAAGAAGTCGGCCAGGTAGGACACACCCACCACCCGCAGCAGCTTAATGTCTTGGGCTTTGCGCTCATCGGCGGCGCGGGCAATGGTCAGAGCCAACTGGCGAGAGTCCTCGATGTCAGCCGGATCCATCATCTCTGAAGGATCTAGGGCTACCACTGGAGCAATCTCGTCATCCTCGGTGGCATCTTCAAGTTCCCACTCTTCGCGGGAGTCGGGGGCTGAATCCATCAGGTCATCAGCTAGGTCGTTAGCGGACTCGGCATGGGTCGGGTCAGGATGTCCATTTTGGGAATGACCGTTGAAGTCAGCAGGCGGGGGAAAATCTGTCATTCAGACGTAGGATCCAAAATGTAGTAGGGTAATCAGCTGGATGGCTAGTGAGGCGCTGTCGAACTCAGGCTTGCGGAGTCGGATCTCGTAGAGTCAAGTCTCCTAGAGTCAAGCATGACTAAAGTCAATCACGATTTCATCAGGCAAGCAGAGTCAAGCGCTAGCCTTAACTCCATTTAAGCGAATTTGTCCAGAAACTCAAACCGCTGCTTCATGTCTGTTCATGGCAGGCTTGCCAGAACCAGTTGCGGGTTAGCACCGTGCGCGGGTGAATCAGCGCTTGGCGATCGAGCAGATAACGAATGGAAGCATCGCAAGTCTGGGCTACGGCGGCAGTCAGGTCGGTTTGGCTCAACTGGCGCAGGTGATTAAGATCATCGGTATCGCCGCGCCCTGGTTCTAGGGCATCGGCTAAAAACACGACGCAGCTCAGGGGATCCATCCCTGGGCGGCCTAGGGTATGGTTTGCGATCGCATCCAAGATCACCGTAGACTCCACCCCAAACTCATCCCGAGCCACAATTGCTCCCACATCGGCATGGAGCAAATGGGGGGTCTGAATGGCGACTGGATCGATTTCTAGCCCTTCGACCTGGGCCATTTGCAGTAGCTTCTTGGGCTTAAAGCATTTGGCCAAGTCATGCATCAGCCCTGCCTGGGCAGCGGCTTCGGCATCAAGGTGATGCTGCTGGGCTAAGTCGGCAGCAAATTGTTCTACTCCCAAAATATGCTGCAAGCGCTTGGGGGGCACCTGATCTTCTAGCCAGGTCAACACCTGCTCTCGGAGGGTCGGTTCAGGGATAGGGGCAAAATCTGACAGGGCCTGACTCATAATCCTGACTCAATCTTGACTCATAGTTTTGGGCGTTTATTGTGCGTCGGTGTTGTCCGGACAGTCTAGGGAGTTCCAGCCATAGGTCGGCCACGGTGGGGCCACGGTATTCCCCCATAGGTGATAATCCTCTAAGTTTTAAGTTTAGAGGTCAGGGTTCTCAGCGGCCTATCGTTTACTGAAGACATCTAAAAGCATTCGGTAAACGCATCTGGTGACTGGAAAACGCAGTCTGGGCCGGGGACACTGACCATCACGCATGAATGGGATAAGGATGGGACAAAAGTATGGGAATTGTACTTGGCATTTTAGTTGGGCTGGTGGTGGGTGCGATCGCAGTTTATCTGTGGCAGCAAAAGATCGTCACCCAACAGGCTGAAGCGATTCAACAGAGTCGGCGACAGCTTGACCAGCTCGAACAACAGCACGAACAGCGCCTGCGCCAAGCGACCGAGCAACTGCGCCAAGACTACGACGCCCGAATTGCCGCGCTTTCTGCGCCTTCAGCCGCTGCCCCTCCAGCCCCGGCAGAAGTCAGCCCCCCACCTGCTGCTGTAGAGCCCGCCCCCACTCCGGTCGTCCCCCCAGAACCACCAGCGGCAGAACCGGAGCCAGCCCCAGTGCCAGATCCGGCTCCAGTCATGGCTCCAGTTGACGATAAGCCGAGCCAGGTTGATGAGGGTGCGATCGCAGCCCCCGCTCCCCACACGACCACTCAAGCTGAAAAGAAAGGTCTAAAGCCCAGAGACGAAGTCAGCCTGTCAGCCCTGACCCTAGACAGCCGCCAAACCGATCCTGCCTTGCGGCGTCAGGTGGCCGTGTCGCTCCAAGCCATCACCCGCCATGGGCCAGCCCCGGCCATTCAGCGCAGCTTGCCCCTGCTGAAGCAGCTCAGCCAAGATTCCGATCCCAACGTTCGCCTCGAAGCCATCACCGCTGTTGCCGAACTCACCAGCCCCAAAGCCCTACCCATCCTGCGCCGAGCTCTGCGAGACAGCGACAGCAGCGTTGTGGCCCTCGCCAGCGGGGCGCTGACCAAATTCAAAGGCTATCGTACCCCAGTTCCCATTGCCGCCAAACCGAAGCTGCCCAAAAATCGGTAAGGTGCTGTTAGCACTTCAGCTCAATTCAACTTCACATCGACTTCACAGGAGACGACTGTATGACTCGCGCCATTATGGAAACCGACAAAGGCACCATCACCCTAGACCTGTTTGACGCAGATGCGCCCAACACCGTAGCCAACTTCGTCAAGCTGGCCGAATCTGGCTTCTACGATGGCCTGAAATTCCACCGGGTGATCCCCAACTTTATGATTCAGGGCGGTTGCCCCAAGGGCACCGGCACTGGCGGCCCAGGCTACCAAATCAAGTGCGAAATCAACGACAACAAGCACGAAGCGGGCACCCTCTCCATGGCCCATGCCGGGAAAGATACTGGCGGCAGTCAGTTCTTTATCTGCCATGCTCCCCAGCCTCACCTAGACGGGGTGCACACCACCTTTGGCAAGACCGCTGACATGGCCGTCGTCAACGCCATCAAGCAAGGGGACAAAATCGTCTCCCTCAAAATCGAGAAGTAGGGCGTTGCTCGCTTAGGCAAAGCCGTTACCCGCCAGCCAAAAGTAGGCAATCCCCAGGGTAATCAAGGTCAGCGGCAGGCCAAAGCGCAAATGCTCGCCAAAACTGAGGGCATGGCCTTCTTGGTTCGCGGTTTCCACCACAATCAAGTTGGCCACTGCCCCCAGTAGCGTCAAATTTCCGGCCAGGGTTGACCCCGCTGCCAGCAACAGCCAGGCCGTATCAGACTCTGCCGGGATCACCGGGGCCAACAGCAGCACCGCTGGAACGTTAGACACTAAGTTAGACAACACGGCTATCAGCACCAGCAGCCCTGCCGGGTAGTCCACAAACGCCACAAACGGATCAAGCAGCCCCACTTGGCGGGTGCTAGCGGTGAGAATAAACAGACCAGAGAACAGCAGCAGCAGCGTCCAGTCCACTTGCTTCAGCACACGCTGGGGCTTGAGACGACGGGTAATCAGCAGAGCCGCTGCCGCCATCAAGGCAGAATCAGCCAAGGGAAAGTTCAGCACAAAGGCCGTCAGCAGCAGCGCCGTAATCACCAAGGTTTTGATCAGCAGGGGACGATAGACCCGGGTTTTGTAATTATCGTTAGCCAAGTTAGGCACTGCCGCCACGGGGCGCAGCGATCGCACCTCTGGATACAGCCACCACAGCAGCCCCACCTGCACCACCAGCCCAGCCAGTGCTACCGGCAGCAGCGCCGCCGTAAAGTCCACATAGGCAATGCCCGAGAACGTGCCCACCAGAATGTTTTGAGGATTGCCGTTAATTGTGGCCAGGGAGCCTAAATTAGTAGCCGCTGCCAGGGTCAGCAAATAAGGAATCGGGTTCAGCCCCAGGGCTAAGGTGACTTCTAACGTCAGCGGCGTAAATACCAGCGCCAACGTATCGTTTAAAAACACCGCCGACAGCAGCGCACTGCCCCCCGTCAGCCACAGCAGCAGCCCCAGCGGACTCCGAGTCAACCGCAACAAAAAGATCAGCGCTAGGCGAAAGAACCCGGAGAACGCTAGGTGGGCATTCACCACCATCATGCTGAACAGAAAGGTAATCGTCGCCGCATCAATTGCCACCCATGCCTGGGGCAGCGATAGGGTGCCCAACCCAATCATCAGTGCTGCCCCCACCAAAGCAATTGTCGGACGGTTC
>PXDR01000146.1 GCA_003566335.1 Cyanobacteria bacterium T3Sed10_344R1 | reverse complement strand
GATCGCAACAACAGACCCGAGGACTGTTTAAGTCGGGGATTTGGCTGCCCAGTTGGCTGCAAATCCGGATTTGCTACGAACCGGGGGAGCAAGCCGATCGGGGTCAGGTGGTGAACCAGGTGGGCTTGGGGCCTTGTCGGCTGACGGTGAACGGCCCTGTCCGGTTTTGGTCACCCCGCAACATCTTGGCCTTTGACTTTACCGAGCTGAGTTTGGGGGTGGCGGGGCGACAGCTTTACCAGGGCGATTTGCGCGGCGGTAAGAATGACGACGCTTTCTATGAGAAAGATCTGAAAACCCAGCCCTTCTTTGCCTACTTCTGGATCGGCGAGGACGGGATTGCAGCACGGGGTCGGGGCGGCGGACTAGCTTTGTGGCGACGAGTGCCAGAATCTGACTGACCTGCTACGTGATTCGGGCGTTGGGGGGATGAGGATCTGCTCAATGACCGGGTTCAGCCTCTTATGATCCCTGAGCGCGGTAGTCGGTGCCTAAGTCTAGCCACTGCTGGGAAACGCCATCGCAGGACTGGTACCATGCCTCGAACCCAAGGGGCGTTAAGGGCCGAGAAATCCAGTAGCCTTGCCCCATGTCGCATCCGTGCTGCAATAGCCAGGCCATGCTGGCAGCGTCTTCGATCCCTTCAGCGACCACCTGCATTTGGCAGGCATGGCCCACGGCAATGATCGCCTGCACAATCGGCTGGAGTTCGGGCTTGGTCATCAGATCTCGAACAAAAGATTGATCTACCTTCAGCACCGTTACAGGCAGGCGGTGGATATAGGCCAAGGAAGAATAGCCCGTGCCAAAATCATCAATCGCGATGTTGAGCCGATGCTGATACAGCCCTTCCAGTAAGTTGATCACCGCTTCGGGGTCTTGCATCATCGCCCCTTCGGTGATTTCTAGCTCTAATTTGGCTGGGTCAAACCGATAGCGCTTGAGCAGCCGTCGAATTTTGAGGCTGAATTCAGGATTTTGCAGATTGCGGGGCGAGATATTCACCGCCAGGGTGAGGTCAATGCCCTGACCTTTCCAGTAGTTGCACTGCCGCAGGGCGCGATCTAGAACCCAGTCTGTGAGGGGATCAATCAGCGTCGTATTTTCGGCTGCCGGAATGAACTGATGAGGGGCAACAGAGCCTCGGGTCGGATGCTGCCACCGCACTAAAGCCTCGACCCCGACAATGGTGCCGTCTGTGAGGTCGATTTTGGGCTGGAAGTGTAGCCGCAGCTGATCTTGGGCAATGGCCTCTTGCAGCGACCCCAATAGCTCAATTGAGTCGCGGGTGATGCGATCGCATTGAATGTCGTACTGCCAAATACTGCGGCCCCGCACCTGGGCATAGGAAAGCGCCCGGTTTGCCTTCATCATCGCTTCGCGGGCCGTCATCTCGGCTGAGACCGTGCAGTAGCCGATCACAGTTTCTAGATGTACCGGAATTTGCTCTAGTTCAAACGGCTGCATCAGGGCGCGATTGGCCCAGGTTAATGTCCTTTCGATCTGCTGTTGCGATTGTCCCACCAGCAGAATCACCAGCCGATGAGCATAGACCCGACAGACCAAAGTTTCTGATGGCAGCCCCTGCTGCAACCGCAGAGCCACCTGCCGGGTCAGGGTAGAGGTAGACGTACAGCCAAAAATCTCATCCAGGGTGGACATATTCTCAAACTGCACCATCACTAGGCCGATCTGTGGCTCCGGCTGTTGCAGCGCCTGCTGAAGCTGATGGAACAACAGGGTTATATTGGGCAACCCCGAAATCGGGTCATGGTGAGCAAGCCAGGTGACTTGGCGAATTTGGCGGCGCAACTCGTCAAACAACAGCCCCACTAGCCCACCCGTCAAAGCAAACGCCACGAGGCGATATAGCCAGTTGAACAAAATCTGCGGCTGGGCTTGCCCCACATCGGCAGGCATCCAAGGCCCCAGCAACAGCCCGCCCACAATTCCCGCCAGCACCCCTGCTGGGGCCGAAAACAAAATTGCGGCCAGGACAATCGGCAAGTACATGGCGTGGGCATAGGTATATTGCGCCCCGCCCATTAGATAGACCAGGTATGTCAGGGCGAGCTGCAAGCTCACCACAATCAGCCCCAGCCCCAATCGCCAACGCGGCGAAGTCACGGTGCTAGCCCTAATCAACCGTTGAGGCAACCAGTCAAGCTGAAAGCCTGACCGTGGTCTAAAAGTCTGGGTCATAGTGCGATTTCCACAGATGCGATCGCCCTGCCCTAAACCAGTGCCGCAACGAGTTCAGGCATCTCAGACGGCGTGAGGCTGGGGACAATCTCTAATGTTGTTTGAATGTTCGCTGAAGGTTTGATCTCTGGCGTCAAGGAGATTGAACGTTTTGGCTGATTTTGTTGAAATCCTTACCCAGCCTAACGAAAACGCTACAGATTTGCACCTATTCCCACTAGCGTTTCTTTGACTTGAGCCATGACTTGATAGAGGCTTCTGACTATGGCAACGATTGAGAGCGGCAGTCAGTAATCCTATGGCTGGAGATGAACTTGAGATGAATTAGCAGTAGCCAGACACTCTCCCGGTGGTGAGACTCGGGGAGAAAAAGTTTTGCCAATGTTTCTCAAGATAGTTTGTGATTAATGCTACGCAAATCTAGTTTGCGATAAGCTAGTTTAGAGCGAGAATCGCAAGTAATCCCTACACAGTCGTTTCTCCCACAGACTATCTGTCCTAAACCACAGCAGCTTCTGGGCGGAAAGGCTTCAGGGTAGGGCGCTCAGCGCTTCTAAGCTACACCGCTTAAATCCAACCGATAGATCCAACCGATTAATTTCACGACTTAATATCTCTATACAGCTGCCCGACGCATATTGCGTCGGGCTTTTTTTGGACATTTTTGGGGCATTTTTAGGGGGTGCGATCGCAGCTTAAGGGGTCGGCGCTAGCACACTCAGAAAGTTGGCCTGCACATAATCTTCGGTGTAAGCCGTGGTGAAGCTCAAGCTGTGGATTGTGCTGAGGAAACGGGTGATTTCGCCAAAGAAGGGATCACCGTCGTCTATCAGCGGGGAGAGACCGGTGAGAATGGCCCCCATATTTAGATAGCCGTAGCCCTGGTTGGGTTTGGGAAAGCTGCCGGTGGCAGTTCGGAAGGTGCTGTGGTTGGCTAGGGTGTCTTGGTGGTTTGGGTCGAGCAGTTGGGCGGTTGGCCCCAAGCCGCTGCTGAGAGCGAGCACGTTGTCGTTAGCCCAGCCGTAGCTCAGGGCATCGGTAGCGGGAAATGGGCCAATCCCCACGCTAGTGATCTCAGTTTGGTCAAGGCGATCGGTGGTGGTGGGAATGTTGAACAGGTCTAGGGTCTCGGTTAGCACCGCTAGGGTGTTGTCGGCGGTGGTGCGATCGCTAGTTTGCAGCATCAGCCCCAGACCCACCTGGATATCCGGACTCAGGCTAGGGAAAAAGCCGCTGCGGGTCGGAAACAACAGCAGGGCAAATTCCCCATCCATCCAGCCCATGACGTCGGTGTCAAAATCGAGGCCCGTGAACTGGGTAAAGCCTTCTCGAAACAAGTCCAGTCCTACCTGGGCGGGTTCAATGGCCTCTAGGGTCATGGCAATGCCCTGCCACACACTGGCTAAGTCATAACCGCTGAACATGAGGGCCGTGGCTCCCGGCATTAGGGTCATTAGCTGATCGGACAGGGCGCGTTCAGGCGGTACGGCTTCGGGCAGGGGAGCACCATAGTAAACCCGGCTCTGGGCCTCTATGCCCCGAGGTTGGGGCGTGACGAACAGTTCTAGGGTGATGTTCTCAGCTGCGATCGCATCCACATCCGCCTGAGTTAGCTCCGGCAGCGGCAGCGGCAACGGAATCGGCAACGTTTCAGCCGTGGGCACCGCCAAGCCATAGCGCAAAATTTCGCCGATATCGCCATACGCCGACAGTAGACTCTGTTCGTAGCGTGGATTGTCCACCGTGCGCCGGAAATCAGCCTGTTGCCCCAGATGACTCTCTGCCCGCTGCTGATCAATAATCGCCTGAACCACCTGGGGATTTTGCCCCAACACCACATAATCGGGCAGAATCGCTAAGGCTAAACCGGGCTGAATCACCCGGCTGTCTGGGGCCTCTGGGAATTCAGCCAACCCGTCATCGTCCGTCTCGGTAGCCTCAATGGCCTCCGTCTGATCCGCCGCCAACGCTTCAGCCTCAACTGGCTCCTCTGCCGCCAAATCCTCTATTGCTGAATCACTTTCAGGATCTGGGCCTGGACGGGTTATCCTCTCAAGCTCAGCCTCCTGCTCCGGATCTACCGGAACTGGCCCATCGAAGTCAGTCTCAGCTGGATCCGCCAACACCGGATTCCACACCGAAATTTCTACCCCGTCATAGACCTGGCGAGTAAACGAATGGTCAGCCATGCTCGCTTCCACCGCTGCCACAAAGGCCGGAATGCCCTGATCATCCTCAATCGGGGCCACCATCACCAGCTGATCATCCATCTCAGGACTGGCCGCCTCTGAGTCTGCAAAAGGCTCTGAATCTGCAAAAGGTAAGAGCGCCAGAATCACCTCATCCCCCACCCAGGGGGCAACGGCCTCCTCATAATCAACCTCTGGCAGTAGGGGTAGCCCCGGCCCTGGGCGAGTAGTTTCCCCAGCTTCAACATCCAAAAACATCGAGAACAGCCGAAACCGATCGAGGGAAGACCACACCGTTGGTCGGGTGTTGATGGTCAGCGCCATCGCCGTATCTTCTGGCAATGCGGTGGCAGCAGCAGGCATCGCCTGGACGATCTGCCCCCCAGCTAACCCCCAGACCGGAGCCGCCAGTCCCACCGAAAGCCAACTACGCAAACTGACCACAGGCATTCTCCAGAATTACACCAAGGACGGCACCAGATCTGGGCCTCACTTGGCCCGTCTTTCCCAATAAAGCACACCTCATGGAGCCCAAAACTCAGGCCCAGAACTAGAGTGCGTGAACCCGTACTGACCTAGGGGTGGCCTCCCGCCCGGCAATTGCCTGGGGGATTGTTACGCTATGTAAACAATCTGAGACGACCCCTGCGAGTTCAGCGCCCAATCCCTGGGCCAATCGGCCCGCCGAGGCCGCCCCAGACCGTCTTTCAGGAAAGGAGGCTTTCCCATGAACCAGGTCAAAACCGTTGGACTATTGGGGCTACTCAGCGCCCTGTTAATCAGCGTCAG
>PXDR01000597.1 GCA_003566335.1 Cyanobacteria bacterium T3Sed10_344R1 | reverse complement strand
GATCTAACGGTAAGGTCAAAATCCGGGCGCGCAACCCAAGTTGGCGGTAGTAGTTGCTTTGCCCATACACTGCTGGCGTCAGCAAGTCTTGCAGATGTTGCTGCACCGCTGCATTGTCGGGATAGGGCTGGTTGCGAGGACGGACATGGTCTCGGTTTCCACAAGCATGAAGCATCAAAACTAGTTGGGTAACAGCAGCCTTGACTTCTAGCCTAATCCCTTAACTTGTCACCAATGGCTATTGGCTATTGGCTGTGGAGGCTTAGGACGGGACGGTCATGGCGGTTTCAAAGGCGGTGCGGTCTTCGTAGACTTTGAACACTTTGTCCATGCCGGTCAGCCGGAATAGCATCATCATTTGGGTTGGGACGGCGGCGACGGCGAGTTGGTTCTGGGATTCCCGAGCTAGTTTTAGGGCCATGACCATGGCGCTGAGACCAGAGCTGTCTAAAAAAGTCACCTCACTGCAATCTAGCAAGATGATTCGGGGCTGGTCTGGGGTGACGGCATCCATTACCTGGCGACGTAGGGCGTCACTGCTGTTCACGTCGATGTTGCCGTTGAGGGAAATCACGGTGTAAGGCAGGGCGGACATGGTGACAAAAAATGGATTATTGGGGGCAAAAAGCGGGCGGAAAAGCGGGTCAGAGAGTTATTGCGAGCTGGGGCTGGGGGCTGGGTCGGCGGACTCTGGCGGCGGTTGCCAGACGGCGGCGCGAATCACGGCGGCTAGCAGGGTGAGGCTGTAAATTGACCAGCCGGTGTTCACGGCAAAGGCGAAGGGGTCGTCAAGTTGCCCCATGAACGCCTGGGCTGTCTTCCATAGGATGCCCAAAATTAGCAGTACCGCGACGATGAGCTGCGATCGCACTAACCCCAGATACACCCCCGCCTGCCGCTGCTTCGGCGTCACCTGAAACTGTAGGGACGTGCTGCTAAACACGCTGAACACTGCCTTGATATAGAGCGGAAACAGAGCCGTGGCGTACTGCTCCGATCGCCAAATCTCGCGGGAGGGAATCCCCCATGCGATCGCACTAAACATCATCCGATTCACCAAATAGGCGGGCAAAAAGTGCAGCACAAAGGCTGGCCCAAAGGCCCGCACCGGAATAATGCCGGTAAAGAAATAGATAATCGGGCAAATCAAAAACACCAGGGTGGCAAACCCGGAGAAATAGCTGTACATCGTGTGGAAGTACTGAATCCGCTGCCAAAAGGCCAGCCCCGGCTTCAGCAATGGATTCTCTGTCCGCAACACCTGTAGCGTCCCCTGCGCCCAGCGCAGCCGCTGCTTCAGGGTGGCGCTGAGATCATCTGGGGCCAACCCCACCGCCAGCAATTCGCTGTGATACACCGACCGCCAACCCGCCGCGTGCAGCCGCATGGCGGTATTCATATCTTCTGTAATGCTGGCGCTCGACATCCCGCCAATCAGGTCAAACTCATCCAAGCGCTTGTTGTCCTTCTCAAACGCCTGGGCAAAATTATGCAGCCCCACCCCAATCAACGCTTCCCGCCGCAGCACCGCATTGGTGCCGGTGTAGAACGCCGCATTCAGGCCATCTTTGCCCTGCTGAATCGGCCCATAGAACAGGTGAGCGCTGTGGCAAAACGGATCGTCTGGGGGCAGATTGTAAAAATCCTGGGGCGTCTGGACAAAGGCAATGCGGCTGTCGTCATAGCGACCCCGGAACAGGTTGTACCGATAGAAATAGGGCAACACCCGCTGCAAAAATCGGGGCTTGGGAATGTGGTCGGCATCCAGGGTGAGGATAAACTCCCCATTGGTTTTCCCCGAGAACATGGCGTAGTTGATGTTGCCCGCTTTGGCATGGTGGGGTCGCCCTTCTGGTTTGGGCCGGGCAATGTAGCGACTGCGGGCTAGATCTGCCAGGGCCAGTTCTTGCTTGTGGCGCTCGGCCTCAGTTGTCTGGATTGCGATCGCCACTCGCTCAGCCAAGCTGCCGGGGCCAGGGTTCAGCAACTGGGCACAGCGTCGCAGGGTCGCGACATGGCAGGCCGGAACCTGCTGCGCCGCCTCGGGGGGCAGGTCGTCGAGATACGCCTCTGCTGCCGCGACCTCGCCTTTAAGGGCCGTAAGCTCCGTGAGTCGAACCTCAATGTCGGCTTGCTGGGCTTGAAACTGAGTTGCGATCGCCTGCACCGCCGGACTGGCCAAATCCTCTAGGCACAGCCGCTCCACCATCTGCCGCATCGCCGCCGAGTTGCCGTCATCCAGCACATAGACCTTGAGCTTATTCGCCGGATAGTCCATAGCCAAAGCCGCTCGGGCCGTGGCTTCGACCATCTCGACCGGTTCGTTGTAGCAGGCAATAAACACATCCACCGCTGGCCACTGGGGCGTCGGCAGGGGCGGGGTCAGATGCTTGAGCGATCGCACCTGGCGCTCCACCGGTCGCCACAGCCCAGAGACAAACATAATTCCCCCGACATAGGTGTAGGTCTCGGCCAACACCAGCAGCACGGACAAAATTAAGGCGTCAGGGTTAATGGAATGGGTATAACGCCAGCTGAGATACCAGCCGCCAACAATCACGTTGATGATCGCCAAATAGCGAAACAGCAGGGTGCGCTGTCGCAGTTGCGATCGGGTATTGCCTAAAAACGCGGGCAAGGTTTCCAGCACGGTCGGCTGGCTTGACTGGCTCATGGCGCTGGATTAAAGAAAGATTTGACGCTGCACTAAACGACCCGCCTCGGGTTGTGGTTCTAATTTTGACATTCTTCTGCGGTTGGCTACGGTCAGCGCCGAACCGATCTAGCCACTTTTGGCCCTAATCCACTGCCCCTAATCCACTGTCTCTAATCCACTGTCTCTAATCCACTGTTCCTAATCCACAGCTTCCCCGAGCAGGGGCTGACCTCCCCGCGCCTTGTAATAGAGAATTTCTAAAATCAGGCCGTTGGTGTTGCAGGCTAGCACCTGGTTACGGGCAGGAGTGGGCTGGTCTAGCCCAGATTCATACAGCCCGGTTACAAAACCGCGTCCGGTGTTGGTGATGTCCCAAACCCGATCTCGCAACTGCTGACCATAGGCGCTGTCGGGGTAGAGGTAGTGCCAGCCCAGTGCCGCTTTGGTGCTGAGGGTGCGCAGGTGAGGATACCCTTGGTTTTCGCCGGTAATCACGGCCCAGGGTTCGCCGTTGGCGTACACCGTGTTGTAAAGGAAATAGGGCGGCTGATCGACATTGCCTTCAGAAACTGCCGTCAGCAGTCCAGTGGCCTCAGCCCGCCGTTCCTGGGCCTCAAACACCCGCTGGGCAAAATCCGCCAGTTCTGGGGAAAAGCCGAACTCAATGCCTTCGAGGATATAAGTCTCGCTCAACACGTAGTTATTGCCGTTCGAGTTGCCGTGGTCGCGGCGGTCTACGGGCACCGGGACGCCATAAATATCCACCGTTTCATAAGGCTCTGAAGCCAGGGCTCTAGACAGATCAAACCCCCAAACGGCGTAGCCCTTGGCTGCATATTCTTCGTAGCCTAGCCGCCCCTCTTGCACCCGCAGGGTGCTGCCATCAGGCTGGGGCAAGCCGCCGTACATCTGGCCGTTGTAGACCGAGGCGCTGAGTTCCCAACCCGAGATAATGCCGCGAATCCAGTCGTCATACTGGGGATGACAAGTGCGGATTTGGTGCAGCCCAATCAACAGCCGCCCAATATCTAGGGTTGACCAGCCAATTCCTCGGGGGATGACCTGATTGTTGTAATCCACCATGGCTTTGGTGGCAGCGTTGTAAACCTTATTGGGCAATCGATCGTCATAAAGGGGCAGACTGCCCAGATGGGTCAAAAATAGGTTGATCCGAGCATCAAACTCCCCTTGGTCAACCAGACCTAGGGCATGGGCGGCGTTCAGGGCTGCGATCGCAGTGCCCAAATCCCATAGGGTGCTGGCTGGATAGTCGCTGACTGCGTTGGTAAATCCGGTATCCGGCTGGAAATTATCGACAAAATAAGTCCAGGCGGAGGCAGCAGCCTGTTGTTCAGTTGCGCTCAAACTGTTCGCTAACGCCAAACATTTGCCCCCCGTCATCGGGTTAACCTCAGCTTCCGCTACCATCAAACTCCCGCCATCGCGGTTAACTCCATTCGCCAACTGAGTAAATTCGCTCAACTCGGTTAAATCGGCTAAATTTGCCTGACTGGGCAGCAGTCCACCCAGCAACAGCAGCCAAATCCCAGGCAGCAGCGTCAGCCCCACCCCCAACAGCATCCGCCGTCGCCAGCGCTGCCACGCCGTCATCCGCTGCCGCTGCCCCGCGCGCGCCGGGAAGCGTCCCTGGGTCAACTTCCGCCAAATCTCAGACAATTTCAGCTTCGACATAGAATGCAGGGTTAGGAAATGGAACCGAAAATTATGGTTTACCTGGCACATAGCCCACTGCTGGACTCACTGCTGGCCCATGCAGGTCACCACACAACCGCCTCGGGGCTGCCCTGGCCGCTGCTGACCCAAACCCACCCCAGCCTTGGGGCCATCTTGCTCGGCCTCGCGGTGGCGTGGGGCTGGGGCGCACTCCACGCCCTGTCACCGGGCCACGGCAAAACCTTGGTCAGCGCCTACCTAATCGGCAATCAGGGCACAGCTGCCCAAGCGGTGCTACTAGGGGTGACGACAACGGTGGCCCATACGTTCAGCGTATTCATTTTGGGATTGATTGCCCTGTTCGCCACCCAGTACGTCCTGCCAGAACAGCTTTACCCGGTGCTGAGCTTAATTAGCGGTCTGCTGGTCTGCGGCGTTGGCCTGAGCTTATTGCAGCAGCGCTTAACGGATGCCGATCCTGATCATTCGGGGCACGGCCATCACAGCCACAGCCATAGCCACAATCATGGTCATCATGGCCACAGCCACAGCCATGAGCATCCCCATCCCAACCTTGCCCAGGCGAGTCACGATCATCCCCATCCACCCCACGCAGAGCATACCCATTTTGGCCATGCCCATCCCACCCCCGGCCAGCCGGTGACGCTGAAATCCCTGGTGATGCTGGGAATTGCGGGGGGCATTACCCCCTGTCCTTCGGCCCTGGTGATGCTGTTGGGTGCGATCGCACTTCACCAAACTGTCTACGGCTTGCTGCTGGTGGCAGGCTTTAGCCTGGGGCTAGCCACGGTGTTGATTGCCCTGGGACTGATGGCGGTCTATGCCCGGGACTGGCT
>PXDR01000155.1 GCA_003566335.1 Cyanobacteria bacterium T3Sed10_344R1 | reverse complement strand
TTCGAGTTTGATCGAGCTGTCCCGATCAAACATTTCGTCAAATTTATTGCGCCACTTACTGCGCCAAGTTTGAGATGCGATCGCAGTTCGCTCATCACAGCAAACTGAACCGCCTGAGCCCTTCATTCCCTGCCGCCAACTCCCGACGCGGGGTCGGCAGAGTTGTGAAGAACCCTAAATGTGCGAAGTCGGTATGAATTCGACTTGCTTGAATCATAGTAGCGCACCTAGCCAAAACTGGAAAGTCTGCGGCCAGATTTCAGCGATCGCAGCCTGGGTCAACCGCCCGCATTTTTCGGCGATGCGCCTGAGTTGCTGCCAGGCAAAAACCAGCGTGAAACGGCATGAAAAAGCCGGACTAGCCTAGGCTAGTCCGGCAAATCTAAACGCCTGGTGGGTTAGGGGGTAGCCCTAGCGCCGAGCCGCTTTGAAGCTGGTGTAGTTCGTCTCTGCATCATGCAGGTGGCAATAGTCCACAATCTCTTTCATCAAGCTCCAGGAGAAGCGGCGCATCTGCATGTGGTCGCCCCACTGGCCCAGCAGACTGCGATGGGCTTGGCGCAGCCGATAGGACGGCACGGCCACGGAAATATGGTGGGGAATGTGAACGTTGATGTCGTGGCAGAGGATCTCGACCCAGCGGGGATAGGTGCAGTGAACGGTGCCAGCGAGCTGGGCTTCGGCGGCGTTCCATTCGGCGGTGGGCCGGAAGGGAATGCCGAGGTCGGTGTGGTGAACCAGGGTGAAGGTGCTCATCCAGAAGTGGTACACCAGCCAGGGGAACAGCCAAAACTTGACCACACCCCAGACGCCCACGGTCAAAATCAGCGTGGGGAACAGCACGGCGGCGAACAGCAGCACGGCCACGATGGAAACGCGAGCTTTGCCCCGATTCTTGGCGGAAAAGTTGTTCAAATCAAAGTGCAGTCCGGCCCAGTGGGCGATGGACGCCATCCACCACAGGCGGCCCCGCAGCCATTTATAGCTGTTGGCCAGGACAGACGGGGTGTTGTCAAATTCACTAATCGTCCAGGGCTGCCAGGCGTTATCCACGGACAGCTCGTTGGTGTGAACGTGGTGGAAGTCGTGGAGCAACCGCCAGCAGTGGAACGGATAGAGCAGGGGCAGCATCATCAGGTGGCCGACCCAGTCGTTGACCCAGCGGCGTTTGGCAAAGGATCGGTGGCCGCAATCGTGGGCAATCACGAACCAGCCGGTCAGGGCGGTGCCGGTAAAGAACCAGGCGAAGGGCAGCAGGAACCAGGGGGCCACTGCGATCGCAGCGTAGCCTACAGCCGCCGCGACGACACTGAGCAAAACGGACGACCAGGCTTTACGTCGATCTTTTTGAAAGCACTCTTTCGGTAGAGTTTTGAGAATGTCTTTTATCGTAAAGTCGATAGCGGCAGCCGGTGCTGCGGTAGAAGGCGATCCAAATCTATTTGTGGTTGCTGTCATGAATTCGCGCTGAAACTCCATGCAAAGACGCGCCGCAGCTGCGCTGCAAGTGGATCCTTTCGACCAGGGAATGGCTTAATCTCAAAACAGCACAAAAAAGCTGACTAAGTCTGAAAGTTGGCTTAGTCAGGGGCTTCAGCGGTTTTGAGGTAGAAGTCCAGCCCAACTCAAGCGATCGCACCCAGGGATAATGACCGAGGTGGGCTTGGGGTTAGGGCTAGGTCTAAAAGGGGCAATTCTCGCAAGCGGCAGATAGGGCGGAGGGACAAAGTAAGCAGATCGGCAGTCGGATAAAGCCGCTGCTCCAGCATCCAAGGGCAAGTTGCGCTTGAATATGAGATTACTTAAAAAGCCTTTACATTTATAGCATAGGTATTTGTGCCTTTAGATAGATGTGAACTGGCTAGGACTGAGGCGGTGGTGGATACTCCGGCGATCGCACCGTCAAGCTGGCCAAGGGGCGCAAAAGATTGAGCGTAATCTGACGGCATCCCGTGACAGCATCCCGACCACCTTGGGGAAAGCTAACCCCAGTCCAACAGTCCTGACCTAGGATTCCCCAGCCAGGGCCGCTGTTCCCATAGCCATACGGGATGGAAGAATCAACGGTTTGATGGTTTGGCAGCAGTTGGGCCAAGCTCGTTTTATTTTCCTACGGCGATTTCCGCTATCGACCCTTCACAGTATGAACCCAACCAATTCCGCTTTGACGTTACCGGTGATGGGCTGCGGCACTTGGGCCTGGGGCAATCGGCTGCTCTGGGGCTATGACTCGGCCATGGATGCTCAACTACAGCAGGTGTTTGACTGCTGTGTGGCCAATGGGGTGACGCTGTTCGACAGCGGTGATTCTTACGGTACGGGCAAGCTGAAGGGGCAGAGCGAGAAGCTGCTCGGCCAGTTTGCCCAGGCGTACAGCGGCGTTAATGCGGAGCAGATTTGTTTGGCGACGAAGCTTGCGCCCTATCCTTGGCGGCTAACCCGAGGCTCGATGGTGGCGGCGGGGCAGGCGTCGCGGCAGCGGTTGGGGAATCGGCTGGATTTGGTGCAGATGCATTGGTCAACCGCCAATTATTTACCGCTGCAAGAATGGCCGTTGCTGGATGGCTTGGCGGATTTGTACGAACAAGGGCTGGTGCAGGGGGTGGGACTGTCGAACTATGGCCCGGAGCGGCTGCTGAAGGTGCATAAGCATTTGGCGGCGCGGGGGGTGCCGATTGTGACCCTACAGGTGCAGTATTCCCTGCTCTCGACTTATCCGGTGACGACCCTGGATCTCAAGGCGGTCTGCGACGAGTTAGGCATTCGGTTAATTGCCTACAGTCCTCTGGCGTTGGGGCTGTTGACGGGGAAGTATCAGTTGGATGGGCCGTTGCCTTCTGGGTTGCGGGGTTGGCTGTGTCGGCAGATTTTGCCGGGGGCAAAGCCGCTGTTGGACTGTCTGGCTGCGATCGCATCATTTCGGGACAAAACCCAGGCCCAGGTGGCGCTGAACTGGTGCATCAGCAAGGGAGCGCTGCCGATTCCGGGGGCGAAGTCCCTAGAACAAGCTCAGCAAAATATCGGTGCCCTAGGCTGGCAGTTACAGCCGGGGGAAGTGGCCGAACTGGATCGGGCAGCGGCGAAGGTGAAGAAGCCGATGGTGCAAAACATTTTCCAGACCCGTTAGCCGGGGGAACGCCCCCGAGAAAAACACGGTGGTTAGGCGTCAGGCGGGAAGGGACGGTCGATTCGCTGGGCAATGGCCTGCCAGTTGCGGCGATCTTGCTGGGCGGGGTGAGCTGCGATCGCATTCCCTTGGGCATCAAATTGGGCGACTGGCCGATCGTCAATCTTGGTGATCACCTGCAAGCTGGGGATATGGGTATTTTGAATCAGGGTGTAGTGGTGGCCGTCGGCGACTTCCAGCCCTGGCTGGGGTTGGGTGGTGCGTCCCCGTTGCTGAGCAATGGCAAAGGCGCGGCGGATGATTGGATAGGTTGCGATCGCCCATTGCTGATCGGCAATCGGCCTGACGCCAGCTTCTAGGGTGACTTGTTCCAGTTGGATGGACAGGTCAAATTCTGCCGCCCACTGGTGCATATAGTTGTAGTCCAGCGCTCCCTGCTGGGTTTTCAAAATGCCTAGAACATCTCGCCACTGCTTTTGGGATTGACTCCGCTGCCCCCATCGCAGTTTATTGACGACGAGATCTTCTGGGGAAGCTAGGTAAATTAAGTCGTCTTCGGTGGGGTTGCCCTCGGTCATTGAGTAAGCTTGCCGCCTGGCAAATTTCAAGGCTTCGTAAGGATTCACCGCCGCCACAATCAGGTCGGCCCGAGAAATGGTGTTGATCTGAGTGATCTGTAGGATCTGCATTTGCCCAGCGACGACGGCATCTACCCCCGGCACATAGAAGCCTGCTTGCTCTAGGGCTTGGGCCAAAGAGGGGACAGCGTCCCTAGAAACTTGTAGAACTACGTCTAGGTCTTGGGTGGTGCGGGCTTCACCGTATGCGATCGCAGCAACACCGCCCGTTACGTAGTACGGAATGCCTGCCGCCATGAAAATGCGGTGCAGCGCTTGGGCCAACTGAATGGAATCCTGAATCCAGGACACTGCTGAACCTCCAGGAATATAGTCGGGGGGACAGTGTTTTTGCAGCCAGGCTTCGGCTATTTTTCGGGCAAATTGGGTGGGGTCGAGGTGGCTAAAGCGCTGGCGGAAGCAAGTTAGGGAAAACTGACGAGCACTCCGGGTCAGTTGAGCCCCCATTTGCAGGCGCTCAGCAACGGTCTGATTGTGCAGCAGATGAAAAACCAGCAGGTCAGTTTCCAGGCTGGTGTCGTCTGCCTGGGGGCGATAGCCGTCTGGAACGTTGAATGTGGGCAGATTGGCAACCACTGACCCGGATTTTTTCATTAAGGGCTAAACGAAGTGCTACACGCCCCTAAATAGCGCCCTAAATGACTAAGAAGATCACTCAATTGGGGCAACCGAACTAAGGGAGCCTGATGCCTTGAATTGTACTGTGCCCCAACTTGCTACCGCTGCCGCCCCGGTTCTGCCAAGGCATCCTGTCCGCGAACCATGACAGCCCTCGGGCTGAGTGGATAACCTTTCAAGCAGGCTGCATTCTACTTGGCCAGAGAAACTTTTGGTTTCGGAAGGTGTAGCGAATCAAAATATACGCCGCTGTAAGGGCTACCCACTAGACTTAATGAATTGTGGTTAGCTTGTAATCAGGATAAACAGCGGTACCGCTGGCCCATGACTTCAGACTCTCCTTCTCCTGCTCTGATTCAGCAGACCACTGAAACTGCCGCCCGCTTTATTCAGTGGGTGGCTACCCTAATTCGTCAGCGCAACTGGTTTATGTTGCTGGTGCTGCTGGGGGTGGGGCTGGCACTGCTGGGCAGCGTTTTTCGAGAGTGGATTAACCAACAGTTTTTTGGTGGCGCTACCCCGGCTGGGTTTTGGCCCAGTATTTGGACGGCGGTGGTGCTGATGTTTGCTGGGGCGCTGGCGGTGGCGATTGCTACTTTGCCCAAGCCTGCTGCTGCTCCCACTGCCGCCGACCTGGTGGAGCGCAAGGCGATTAAGGCGCTGCGTCCTTTTGGCCGGCAGGATGCTGAGGTCTTTAGTCAACTGCAACGGCAGGCCAGCCTGCGTGACTCCTACGCTGCCGTGACGGCAGATCGTTACCGTTTTGGCATTTTGATGGGGGCTTCGGGTTGTGGCAAAACTTCGT
>PXDR01000142.1 GCA_003566335.1 Cyanobacteria bacterium T3Sed10_344R1 | reverse complement strand
CCAAGGGAATGACCCACCAAAATCACAGGACGCCCAATCACCTGCTGGCAGAAGTCCAACACCTGGGCCGCCCATAGCTGGCTAGAAAAGTCCGTGGCGGCTTTGGCCGAACCGCCAAACCCCAGCAAATCCAGGGCATAGACCGGATGGTACTGGCTGAGCGCCGCCAAGTTATTGCGCCACTGGGCCAGACTCGCCCCAAATCCATGCAGCAGAACCAGGGGCGGGGCGGTGGTGAGGGGGTTCGAGCGCAGGTAGTGGTAGCGAATGGGCCATCCCCGCCAGTGCCAAGTGCGGCGTTGCCCCAAATTGGGCAGTCCCAAATCAGGCGCTGAAGTTAAGGTCATAGGGAAAATCCACACAAAAAAAAGGCTCGGTTAACCCGAGCCTAGAGCCTTTGAGAAAAAAATGAGTCGAAAAAAGCTGAAGCTTTGAGTCCTGGAGCCGCCAAACCAGCGAGCCTAGCAGGCTCCGTCTCGCTTCAGCACACAAATCACGGTTTGGGCAATCAAGACTAGGTCATACACCACCGACCAGCGAGACTGGTAGTCCAGGTCTAAAGCAACAATCTGCTCAAAGTCTTTGACGCAGGAGCGACCCCGGACCTGCCATTCCCCGGTGATTCCGGGCTTGACGCTGAGGCGACGCCAGTGGTGTGGCTCGTACTGGGCCACTTCATTCACGGTGGGGGGACGGGTGCCGACGATGCTCATGTCGCCCATCAGCACGTTCCAAAACTGGGGCAGTTCATCCAGGCTGGTACGCCGCAGGAAACGACCGATGGGGGTGATGCGAGGGTCGTTTTCGTTTTTGAAGATCAGACCTTGGGCTTCGTTTTGCACCAGATGCTTGAGTTGGTCGGCGTTGGCGACCATGGAGCGGAACTTCCAAATGCGGAAGTGCTTGCCCTGATAACCGCAGCGGGTCTGACTGTAGAAGATGGGGCCGGGGTCGGTGAACCAAATTGCGATCGCAACTGGGATAGCCACTAGGCCAGTCAAGACAAGACCGACGAGGGCACCGACAATGTCTAACAGGCGTTTAGCCCGACTAGACACAGAGGCATGATGAGCACTTGCAGCAACAAACTGATGGTAGGGAGAGCTAAAAGAGCGCTCTGGAGTGCGCAGTTGGCTCAGGCGGGGGGAAAAGTCAGATGTGGTTACCACGGTAGTTGACGAATCCTTAGGACGGCAAAACTCTCAGGCGTTGCAAACATCCTATTCAGCCTGGTTTAAGAACCGGTAGGAAAACCCCAGCAGTTCGCCTAATCTTTGAACTCGTCAGCTTGAATGTGAAGTTAATGTGTAGCTGGCATCCTTACAAATACGGAAACGTCTCAAGGAATACGATTTACCGCCAAAAGTTCCGTAGCTCCCCGGATAAGATCCAGCTATTTTCGGGGAAAGGCAGCGATCAAGCCCTACGCATTTCTGCCCTCGTAGTGCTGACAAAAGTCTAGCAGGGCATGGGCCATGGCTAGTTTAGAGCAGGAGGGTAAATCCTGACGGCTGCCGTTGCGATGCAAAAAGACGGCAATGTTGTCATTGCTACCAAATCCGGCGTTTGCTTGGTCAACGGGGTTGGCTGCGATCGCATCAAAACCCTTCTTCATTAGCTTGGCCTGGGCGGGAGCGACAATCTCGCCCGTCTGGGCCGCAAAGCCTACCAGTACTTGAGGGTGCGATCGCCGTTGGCTGAGCTGAGCCGCAATGTCCGGCACCGGGGCCAGGGGCAGAGTCGTGGGCAAGTCAGCTTTGGGTAGCTTGTGAACCGCCGTGGTCTCGGGCCGCACATCGGCCACCGCCGCCGCCATAATCATCCAGTCAGCCTGGGGCTGGGCCGCCAGCAGCGCTGCCGTCATCTCAGCCGCTGTCGGCGTGGCAATCCGTTCAATCCCTGGCACGAGAGCCAGCACCTCTGCCGCCATCGGCCCGTGGATAAGGGTAACCTGCGCACCTCGGTGTAGCGCTGCCTGGGCCAAAGCCACCCCCATCTTGCCGGTGGAGGGATTGCCGATGAACCGCACCGGATCAAGATATTCTCGGGTGCCCCCGGCACTAATCACCACCCGCTGACCGCTGAGATCCCGTTTTCCCCCGGTGTGGAGGAGCGAGGTAATCCAGGCCACGAGTTCTGCGGGTTCAGCTAGACGGCCTGGGCCAATGCGATCGCAGGCCAACCGCCCCGCCCCCGGCAGCGCTCCGTGGTAGCGGGACTGCTGCATCACCTGCTGCCAGTTGGCCTGTACCGCAGGCTGCTGCCACATATCCGTATTCATCGCGGGGGCAAGCAGCACGGGACAGGTGGAGGCCAGCACCGTATTCGTCAGCAAATTATCCGCCAACCCGTGGGCCAGTTTGCCCAGGGTATTGGCCGTGAGGGGAGCCAGCACCAGCAGATCGGCCCATTCTCCCAAGTCAATGTGTAGGGGGCGAGGGTGGGTGGGCTGCCAAAAGTCAGCGTCAGTATAGGCTTGGTGGCGACAGAGGGTGGCAAAAGTTAGGGGCGCGACAAACTGCTGCGCCGCCGTCGTCAGCACAGGCCGAACCTCTACCCCAGCTTTCGCCAGGGTAGAAGCAACCTCACAGAGTTTGTAGGCGGCAATACCACCGCCAATGCCCAGCACAACCCGCTGGGGGGGTGAATCAGACTTGACCACGACTGGACTGACGGATTGACCTTATTCTTCGTCGAACGGCTCCATGTCCAGCAAGTGCAGATACTCTGCCGCTAGCTCTGGCCGCTGAAACGCCACGGCCCGCAGCAGGTGCCAGTCTTGAAGCCCTTCAAAAGCGTTGCCGTAAGCGTCTTGCTCTAACCGCTTCGCCAATTCCGCCATATCTCCTTCGGTCATGCCCGCGATGGTTTCCTGAGAGATATGAGTGCTAGTGATTGTGGTCATGATGAGTCTCCCAGTAACGATCAGCCGAGCCAGTTAAACAAAGCCCTAGCTCTCTCCATCCTAGAGGCGACTTAGGGAACCGCCGAGGTGGTTGCCCACAAATCTTCGCAAAACTGCCGAATTAAGGCCAACGCCGCTGGCTGAATTTCATGGCCCATCATTAACTCGTGATAGGTCAGCATCAAACCATGGTCATTGAGCCAATCCCGCGCCGCTCGTGCCTGAACTACCGGCACTACCGGGTCAATCTGCCCATGCACCATCAAAATCGGCGGAGCCGACTCGCCCACAGGCAACGCCCCGTGGAGGTAGCCGCTCGTTACCACCAGCCCAGCCAGGGGCAGCCCCAAGCCCACATCCAGGGTCATCGCCCCCCCTTGAGAAAAACCGGCTAGGACGGTGCGGGAAAGGGGAACACCGGTTTCGGCTTCTAGGCCCAGCAGCCACTGGCGCAACTGCTGGCGGCTCTCTTGCAGATCGGCTTGATCCATTAAGCCGCCCTCTAGGGCAAAGTCATAGCCTGCTGGAAAGCCGTACCACATCTTGCCGCCGGGCACCTGGGGATGGTCGAAGGGGGCATCGGGGAACTGCATCGGCACTTCGGGCAGGTTCAGATAGCGATGGAGTTCGGCCACGTCTCTGGCATTTGCGCCCCAGCCGTGGAGCATAACGAGCATCCGGTTGGCGGGGGTGGGGGTGGGTGTGGTGATTGTGGTGAGGGGCATGGGGAGAAGGGCTGTTGGCTATTGGCTGTTGGCTGTTAGTTAGCCTAGCCGTTCGCCCTGAGCCTGTCGAAGGGTGAACGGCGGTAAACGCTAGCCCGTAGCTCGTCCAAGAGGCTTAGGGGGAATGGCGGTATGGGGTGAGGGCTGGCCGCTGTATTCTGGTAAAGCCGCTTCACTCAGCATAAGGACTTCCGCGATAATGGCACCTCTGGCCCTGATCAGCACTTCGGATAAAACTGGAATTGAACCCTTTGCCCGTCAGTTGGTGGAAACCTTTGGGTTCGATTTGATCAGCAGCGGCGGTACGGCGAAGCGTTTGGCGGAGGCGGGTCTGCCGGTGATGAAGGTGTCTGACTACACGGGGTCGCCGGAAATCCTGGGGGGGCGGGTAAAAACGCTGCATCCGAAGATCCACGGCGGCATTTTGGCTCGTCGCAGCTTGGCTGAAGATGAAGCCGATCTAGACGCCAATAATATTCGGCCCATTGACCTCGTGGTGGTCAACCTCTATCCCTTTGAGCAGACGATTGCTCAGCCGGAGGTCACCCTGCCAGAATCGATTGAGCAAATTGATATTGGTGGCCCCACGATGCTGCGGGCGGCGGCGAAAAATCATGCCTATCTCACGGTGCTGTGCAACCCGGAGCAGTACGCGGGCTATCTGGAAGAACTGACCGAGAACAAGGGCCAGGTGTCTCCCCAGTTTCGGGCGGCCTGTGCCCGGCAGGCGTTTTGGCATACGGCGACCTATGACAATGCGATCGCAACCTATCTAACCGAACAAGCCGAAACCGCTGAAGTCCAACCCTCCAAAGAAGAAGGGAGCTTCCCCCAGCGCTACACCCTCAGCGGCTTACAGCGTCAGGCGCTGCGCTATGGCGAAAACCCCCACCAGCCTGCGGCCTGGTACCAAATCGGCAACAGCCCCACCGGCTGGGCCGCCGCTCAAAAGCTCCAGGGCAAAGACCTGAGCTACAACAACTTGGTGGATCTAGAAGCCGCCCGTCGGATTATTGCCGAGTTCCCCGCTGACCAGCAGCCCGCCGCCGCCATCCTCAAGCACACTAATCCCTGTGGGGTTGCCCTAGGGGATAGCCTCCTCACCGCCTACGAAAAAGCCTTTGCAGCCGATTCAGTCTCGGCCTTTGGCGGCATTGTTGCCCTTAACCAGCCAATTGACGCCTCCACCGCCGAGGCGCTAACCAAGACCTTTCTAGAGTGCGTGGTTGCTCCAGGCTGCGAACCAGAGGCCCAAGACCTGCTGACTCGCAAGGGCAATGTGCGGGTGCTGGTGCTGCCAGATCTGATCCCCGGCCCCAGTCAAACAGTGCGGGCAGTAGCTGGAGGGTTCTTAGTGCAAGACAGTGATGACCATCCCGAGAACCCGCTGGACTGGCAGGTGGTGACCGAAAAACAGCCCAATGCGGCTGAAATGGAAGAGCTGCTGTTCGCCTGGCGGATTGTCAAGCACATTAAGTCCAATGCGATTCTGGTGACTTGCGATCGCACCACCGCTGGCGTCGGGGCCGGTCAAATGAACCGAGTCGGCTCTGTGCAGATTGCCT
>PXDR01000541.1 GCA_003566335.1 Cyanobacteria bacterium T3Sed10_344R1 | reverse complement strand
GAAGACGAAGAAGATGACGAGGAGGAGGAGGAGGATCGGGAGGATCGGGACGAAATAACAGAAGAGACCCCTAGTCCGATCAGCGAACCCGTCAGTGAAGATGACCCCACCGATGTCTTTTTCAACGGCAACCAAATTCGGATCACCGTCACCGGTACCCGCACCCCTCGCCCTATCGACCGGATTCCTGCCACTGTTAGCGTCTTTGAATTTGAAGATCTGCAATTCAATCAAGTGCAGAACCTGCGGGATTTGCTGCGCTATGAGCCCGGCGTGTCCACCCGTAACAGTCTACGGTTTGGTCTCCAGGACGTTAACATTCGCGGCGTTGAAGGCAACCGCATTCTCTATCAGGTGGACGGAATTCGCCTGCCGGAGCGGTTTCAGTTTGGTCAGTTCAACCTGGGGCGCGGCGACTATGTAGACTTCGCTACCCTGCAAGCGGTGGAAGTCTTGCGCGGCCCAGCTTCCACCCTCTACGGCAGCGATGCCCTCGGCGGGGGGATTAGCTTTCGTTCTCTGCGACCGGATGACCTGCTGGCCCCAGGACAATCCTTTGCCGCCCAGCTTCAGCCCACTTACAGCAGTGAAGATAGGGGCCTCACCACCGCCCTCCGCCTTGCTGCCCGTCAGGATGACTTAGAAGGGGTGTTTGTGGTCAGCCGCCGGGATAGCCAAGAAACCCAGGTGCTGGCCGAACCAGAATTCATCAACCCCCAAAGTCGCGAAGGCACCACCTTCTACGGCAACTTGGTGTACTGGCTCGATGACTACAGCAACCTCAATTTGTTAGGGGAAAGCCTTAACCGCAATACCCGCACCGATCGCAATCTGCCTGGGGCTGACAGCAGCAACACCTCGTCCCTAACGGGTGTCTTGGACGAAACCGAAGACATTGGCACCAGTCGCTGGCGCGTGGGGTTGGGCTATGAGTACGACAACCCGGATAGTCAATCTTGGCTTCAGTTCGCCCGTGCTCAAATCTACTACCAAGACAGTGCCTTAACGGAGGACATCACCCGCAACCGTCAGGACATGATGGGCAATCGGTTCACCCGTACCGACAATAACCAGTTCCTCAGCCAAATCTTTGGTGGTGACGTGCAGTTGCGCAGTGACTTTACCACCGGGGTACTGTCCCACCAACTCACCTACGGCCTCGACATTTCCAGTACCTTTAACTCTCGACCTCGGGATGCCCGAGAGACCAACCTCACCACCGGTACCTCCACCAATGTGATTGGCCCCCAAACGTTCCCAGTGAGGGACTTCCCCGATGGCGACACGTTCCGGTTGGGGGCGTATCTACAGGATGAAATCAGCATTGGCAATTTGGACATCATTGCCGGTCTGCGGTTTGACCACTACGACCTCTCCCTGCGAGAAGACGAAATTTTTGTCCGAGATGGAGCTGAGGGGGCTGACTTTAGCTCATCGTCTCTGTCGCCGCGTCTAGGACTTCAGTATGAGGTGATTCCGGGGTTGTCCCTTTATGGGCAATACGCCCGAGGGTTCCGCGCCCCGCTCTACAGCGAAATCAATAGCGGCTTTACTAATACGGCAGGACTGGCCTTTCGCTATCGCACCTTGTCTAATCCCGACCTGGAACCCGAAACCAGCAACAGCTATGAACTGGGAATGCGGGGCCGGTTTGATCAGTTCGACTTCCGCCTTACGGGCTTCTACAACACCTACAACAACTTCATTGAATCGCTGCAGCCAGCAGGGACTGAGTGTTTAGTGGATGTGGATCCCTGTCCGGGCTTTCGACCGCCGAACCCACCGTTCAGCTTTGCGCCCCAACCCACTCAACAGGTCAACCTATTCCAAACCCAAAACATCAGCGAGGCCCGCATCTACGGCGTAGAGCTAGGGGGCGAATATCGCTTTAGCCCTGAACCCCACGGCTTTAGTCTGTCTGCGGCGTTGGGGCTAGCCCAAGGGGATGACCTCACCCGTGATCAACCCCTGCGGAGCGTGGATCCCTTCCAAGGGGTGTTGGGGTTGCGCTATCAAGCCCCGGAGGATCGCTGGCGGGTAGAACTGATCGGCACATTAGTGGGCACAGCCCGAGTTCCAGAAAACACGACAACCTTTGTTCCCCCCAGCTATGGGGTGGTGGATCTGATCGGAGCCTACAACTTCAGCCCAAATCTCGGCCTCAACTTGGGTTTATACAACCTGTTCAATACTCGCTATTTCAACTATTCCGATGTGCGCACGGTTCCCGCAGATGCCCCGGACATCAATCGGTTTTCTCAACCGGGCACTAGTGTGCGCCTAGGGTTGGATCTGCGCTTCTAGGGTCTAGCCAAGTCCTAGCTAAATCTATCGCCAGGGTAGATCTAGCTGGGACTCGGACTGGGTCTGGATGAGATTCGCGGCTTAGAACCCAATTCCTGGGACTCGATGCTGTGAAGGCTCTGA
Organism: Cyanobacteria bacterium T3Sed10_344R1; assembly: GCA_003566335.1. Lineage (GTDB taxonomy): Bacteria > Cyanobacteriota > Cyanobacteriia > Phormidesmidales > Phormidesmidaceae > PXDR01. The sequence continues at coordinate 2,772 of PXDR01000541.1, read as the reverse complement.
TCGGTAACTCAATGGTTTGATCTAATTTTTTTGACCTGATTTTTCGACCTAACTTTGAGGTGATGGCATGAACGCAAAGCAAGTTTGGGGCAATGGATGGCAGCAGTTGGGTTTCGGGAGTTTGATGGTTGGGTTTGGGGTTGCGATCGCAGCCTGTAGCGGCCCTTCCGCCACCCCAGAGAACGACTCAGCAGCAGCCCCGGAAACTGCTATCCCGGCGGAGACCAGCCCCGACAAGCTGACAGTTCTCCCAGACACCACCGCCGCCTATGACCTGCCGATCGAAAGTGCTAGCCGGATTGTGGCTCTGACTTCCCTAAGTGCTGACTTGGTGAATGCCCTAGCCCCCGATCGACTTGTGGCGATTCCCGGCAGTTCTCTGTTTCGCGATAGCCCAGACTTTGCTGATCTGCCGGTAGTCAGCGAGGGCCGCACCCCGCCCAACCTGGAAACCATCGTCAGCCTAGAGCCAGATTTGGTGATTGGGGCCGTGGGGTTTCATGATCAAGCCTTAGCCCAGCTCGGTGACATGGGCATTGCCACCCTGGGTACTGAAACCAGCCGCTGGGAAGATCTGCCCAAACTAATCAACACCCTGGCTCAGGTGACCCAGACCAACGCCGCTGCTCTACCCAACCGCTACCAGAGTTGTTTCCCCACAGACCCAGAGCCCAGCGAGTCTGTGTTGGTGCTGGTCAGTCGCCAGCCGCTGCTGTCTCCCAACGCCAATAGTTGGGCCGGAGATTTACTCAGCCGTTTCAATGCCGATAATGTCACGGCCCAACTCCAGGGTCAGGGGATGTTCGACGGCTACGTCACCCTATCCGCCGAAAAAGTCCTGGCTGCAGACCCTGATGTACTGATGTTAGTGGACACCGGAGAAGGGTTAGCCGAACAGCTTCAGCAGGAACCCTTTTGGAATCAGCTCAAGGCAGTACAAACTGGAGAAGTCCACACCATCGACTACTTTGGCATGGTCAACCCTGGCAGTCTGGCCAGCATTGCTGAAGCCTGCGATACCCTGGCGACAACGCTATTGCCGTAGCTGTATTGCTGTGGAGAGTTCAAGCTTCTCTAGCCCTCACGCCTCGACTTCAGCCAAAGACAGCGGTACTTCTGGCTTGGGGCTAGGCGCAGGCACCGTGTCGCTCTCATAGGCCAACAGGTCAAACCAAAAGGTGGTGCCGACGCTGACTTCGCTGACCAGGTGAACCTGGCTGTCGTGTTTCTCCACAATGTTCTTCACGATGGACAACCCTAGGCCAGTGCCTTCTAGGGTGTGTACCCGGTTTTCCACCCGGAAAAATCGGTCGAAGATTGCCTCTTGATCTGCTGGGGCAATGCCGATGCCCGTGTCGGCGATCTCAATCCGAATTCGGCTGGGTTCGGCCTCAGATAGGGGCGGTCGCAAAGAGGCCCGCAGCATTACCTGGCCGCCTGCTTCGGTGAACTTGAGGGAATTGCCGACTAAATTGACAAAAACCTGAAGCAACAAGTCGTAGTTGCCCAACACCAAAGGTAAATCTGGCTCCACTGATTGCAGGAGCTGAATTTTCTTGTCTCGGGCATTCAGTTGATAGGTGCGCAGGGTCTGCTCAATCGGCTGACTCACGTCTACCGCATCGAGTTGATAGCGACGGCTGGACTCCAACCGAGACAGATCCAGCACGTCGTTGACCAGCCGGGTTAGGCGGTCGGTTTCGTGGTTCGCGGTTTCCAAGAACTCCTTGCGCTCGGTGTCGGTTAGGTCTTCACCATATTCGTGCAGGGTTTCAATAAAGGATTTGATGTTGAACAGGGGCGTCCGCAGTTCGTGGGAGACATTGCTGATGAACTGGCTCTTGGCTTCGTTCAGGGCGACTTCTCGGGTGATGTCTTGCACCGTCATGGCGATGCCCTTTACCGTCTCCCGGTACTGATCGAGCACGGTGGTCAGCAGGATTCGTACTGTGCGGTTGGTGGGTTCGTTCAGGGTCAGGCGAAGCTCGACCCCTTCCTCATCCCCAGTTGCTACCTGGTAGAGCGGACGAGTCAGCCTTGAGGTGACGGCACTGGGCAGATAGTGCAGCACCGTGTCGTCGCTTATCTCTTGGTTTTCCCAACCAAAGATGCGGCGCGCGGTGGGGTTGACCAGCACAACATGGAGATCGGTGTCGAGCAAAATTGCGCCATCGGCAATGGTTGAAACCAGGGTTTCGAGCTTGGCTTTTTCGGCGGTTAACTCTTCAATGTTTTGGGCTTCGTAGCGCTCTAGGCGCTCCGCCATATCGTTAAAGCTGTAGATTAGCTCCCCGAGTTCGCCGCCCAGGGGCAGGCCAATCCGCTGCTTGAAGTTGCCAGCGGCAATGTTTTTCACCCCAACCAGCAGTTCTTTAATCGGCTGCGTAATCGTCAGAGCGTTGAACACAGCTCCCAAAATTACCATCACCCAGATGGACACAAACACGGCGATGGTGACATCTCGGGTCAGGTGGGAGGAGGTGACCACGGTGGGATTGGGGTTAATCCCCAGAGCCAGCACCCCCAGGTACTGACCGTTGTAGTTGAGCGGAATGAACACGTCCGTGACTTGGCCGGCGGGGGTCATATGTTGACGCACCATGGGCAGGTCGGTACTGCGAACGTAGTTTTCGGGCAGCTGCATCCGCCGCCGCAGGGTGAGGGAGTTTTGCACCGCCGCTTCGGAGAAGGGGATGCCAAAGAAAATATCGCCGTCTTCGTCGGCGTAGAGCATGTAGCGAACGCTGGTGGTGCTCTGGTAAAAGCTGTAGG
>PXDR01000229.1 GCA_003566335.1 Cyanobacteria bacterium T3Sed10_344R1 | reverse complement strand
GGTTGCCCGCTCCACGATGAGTTCAGCCTCATCACTAGAGATAAAGCGAGTTTCCCGGTCAGCAATGCGCTCCCGCTGCTGGTCATTCAAGCGTCGATACTGATCAGTAGAGAGCGCCACCAGTGGAATGGCTGGATGCTGCTGATCAAACACCTTCAACGCCTGCACCACATTAGAACGGTAGTTTTTCTGCTTCTTAGGGGTATCGAGCATCCGAGAAGCAAACTCATCCTCTAACTCAGCCGCGAACGCAGAGGGGCTAATCTCCCCCAGGACGAGCTGTTTGAGGTAATCCCGGATGAACTTCCGCAACCACTCCGTCGCCCCCTTCTCGGTGGCCAGGGCTAGTTTGTCAATGTCAACTGTCATATCAGTTTATTATCTTGCTTGGCCGCTTCTGTATCATAAGCCAAGCAAGAAAGGAAAGATAGACTAATCCTTTTTCTTTTGCTCTTTGACGAAGCTGCAATGATCTATGAGTCTAGAGCAGTGCTTTAAGCCCCTTTCCCAGCAGCCGTCTCCCCACAGGAAGCCCCGGATGCAAGATAAACTGCCACATAAGGCGATTCAAGCCACCCCAGGTGTGTGCGGGGGTTGTGCTCGCATCCGCGATACCAGAATCCCGGTTTGGACACTGATATCGTTTCGCCAGCAAGGCGCTGATGAAGCCGAACTACTGCGGAACTACCCCGACTTAACCCCGCAGGATCTTGATGCCGCCTGGCGCTACTATGAGCATCATCGTGAAGCGGTCGATGCCCTGATCGCTGATCAGCAGACCGAGGCAACTTGGCGCGATTGACCTGTACTCCATGGTCTGACTTGGAAGGAATGACAGGATGGCTCTTTTACAAACCCTGCAAGAGAAGCGAGAACAGGTTTTATCTATTGCCGCCAAACATGGGGCGTTCAACGTGCGTGTGTTTGGCTCAGTAGTAAGGGGAGAGGATACTCCAGAGAGCGACATTGATTTTTTGATTGACTACGACCCATCGAAAGTAACGCCCTGGTTCCCAGGGGGACTGCTGATGGACTTACAAGACCTGCTGGAGCGCAAAGTAGATGTGCTGACAGAGCAAGGCATTAGCCCGCTGATTCGGGAGCAAGTGTTGTCAGAGGCCAAGCCCCTATGACCTCCCACGATGACCGGGTTTATCTGGAGCATATTTTGGAATGTACGGCTCTGATTCAGGAATACACGCGCAGCGGCAAGACCGAGTTTATGGAGCGTGCCCTAGTGCAGGACGCAGTCTTGCGGCGGTTGCAGACGATGGCAGAATCGACCCAGCGGCTATCGGACGCCCTGAAGTCCCAAGCCCCTGAAGTAGATTGGCGGGCTTTGTCTGGGTTTCGGAATGTGCTGGTGCATGACTATCTGGGAGGCATTGACCTAGAGCAGGTTTGGGATGCGGTGGAGTTTTACCTGCCAGGATTAGAATCTGCGGTGCGGAAGCTGATAGCAGAGGGGGAGGCGTGATGATAGCGCCGAAGTCAACGGCGGCTCCGGATCATGAGATCAAAGTGCAGTAGCTAAAGTAGGGTTTAACAACCGTACTCGATGCCTACGGCTGGCCCCACAACATTACCGAAGAGCAAATCCTCGAAATCCTCGTTGCTCTCAATGCTGAACAGACCGAAGAAGAACGCAACGGACTCATCCGCTGGCTGCACCCTGAATACTGAGCCTCCAATGCAGTGCAATCAACCCAGCAAGTCCTCACCGGCATCACTACACCGGAAGAAACCGTAATTGCTCCCATCGAGCCGCAGAAAATTCCCAGCACCTTCATAGAGCAGCTTGCCGCTATGTAGTTCTCAGCAAAAGCCAATGGGGCTTTCTGGCTCCCATTAACTGGTGCTGGAGCGGACTGGGGGGTAGCCAGGGCTGGGATCGCGCCAACTTCTAAGCAGCTCTCGATTGATTCAACAACTAACTTAGTTTAGAGATTAGATTCTCCATTAATTGCTGGTCGTATATCCCGCAGCAAACGAATTAGACCGACTAAAACGGTCAAAAACTCTAGCCGACCTAAAAACATAGCGACAATTTCCGTCCAAAGCAGGGTAGAGGGGGCATCTGGCGCAGTTACCCCGACGGAGAGTCCAACAGTACTCATGGCACTTGCCGTTTCAAATAAGCTTTCTTCCAGGGAGTAGCCGTGCCCCGCCATGATGAGGCAAATGACACCATAGGTAACCAGATAAAGAAAGACAAAGAGAGCGGTCTGTCGTACTTGTGCGTCATCAAGGAATCGACGGTTGTTAGTCTGCCAGATTTTGGGTTCACTCACTAGCCGATCAGGCATCAACATCTGCTGAATTTCCCATAACAAGCTGCGGTAGAGAATGTAGATCCGCATCTGCTTGATGCCTCCAGCCGTTGAGCCAGCTCCGCCGCCAACCAGCATGAGCAGAATTAAAATCAGCCAGCCTAGCCCGCTCCAATCGCCATAGCCCACGGTCGAAAAACCTGTTGTCGTTAATGCGGAAATGGGCTCAAATAAGGCTACTCGCAGCGCCTTTTCCACAGAACCATAAACCGCCCCGGTGCCCCCCACCCACAGCACAATCGCACTGACGCCAAGCAGCAGCGCTTGCAGCCGCATCTGCCCATCACGCCAGAGGCTCAACCACTTGCCCCGCAAGATAAGATAGCTCAGGACAAAGTTGAAGCCCCCTAGCAGCATCAAAACCCAGGTCACGACTTCTATCGGCACACTATTCCAGTAGCCAATGGAGTCAGCCCGGGTAGAGAAACCGCCTGTTGATAGCGCAGCGAAGGCGTGGTTAACCGCATCAAACCAGTCCATGCCCGCGATGCGGAGGGCGATGATGCCGATCGCTACATACCCAGAATAGATACTAAGCACCAGCTTTGCAGAACGGCGGACATGGGGAGCCAGTTGCTCACTGCGCCCTTCGGCACTAGAGATCCCAGCCCCGGAGGGTCCCGCGATCGCACTTAAGGTAATGATCGCTAACCCAGCTCCACCGTAGAGTTCCGTAATGCTGCGAAACAGCAAAATCAAGCGGGGTGCTTGGGTGACATCGACTACCGAGAGGCCCGTGGTAGTCCATCCACTGGTGGACTCAAAAAATGCCTGGGTGAGCGTAAGGCCAGAGATCCACAGAAACGGCACTGTCCCAAACAAAATCACTAGCAGCCAAGCCAGCACCACAATGACAGAGCCCTCTTGCAGGGTCAAACTGCGCCCGTTTCTGGGCGTCAGCCAGTGCCAAGCAGCCCAGCCCAAAGTTGATAGCAACAGCCCAGGTACCAGAAAACCGCCAGCCAGCCTCCATTCTTCGGGATAGAAAATCAGCGCTAACAGTGGGGATAAAATACCCAGCCCAGCAATGAGGCAGACCAAGCCGGTATAGCCGCCAATGGCGCAATAGCGCTGACGCAGAAACGCTTGATAGCGATCCATCTAACTGATGTCTCCCATGATCACCTGGTATGCCGCTTCATAAGCTCCAGCTTGACTAATGACGATCAGGCGATCGCCTGCCTGCAACTGGCTACTCCCTTTCGGAATCATGACCTTCCCTTCCCGCACAATGCAGGTAATGATGGCTGCCTGCAAATTCAAGTCCTTCAAGCTCTGAGCGACCGCAGGACTGTCAGGCTGAAGGGTAATCTCCGCTAAATGCACGTCTCCATCAGCAACGGGTATCAGCGACTTAATATCCTTGTAATCAGTTTGCTGCTCAATTAATTGGCCCAAGATTTCGGTAGCTGAGAATGCGACCGATACTCCCAACTGTCGAAAAACAGCTTGGTTCGCCGGATCATTCACGAGCGCGATCGTCCGAGGTACCCCAAAGCGCTTTTGGGCAATTTGGCACGCCACCAAATTATTTTCATCTTGACCAGTCAGGGCCAGCAACACATCGGCCCGATACGCCCCAGCATCTTCTAAAACGGCAGGCTCGCTGCCATCCCCACACAGCACCGTAGCTGACAACTTATGAGACAGAGCCAACGCCTCATCCCGGCGGGAAATAATAAGAGTTAAGGCATAATCCTTAGCAACAAAATGCTTGCCTAGAAAGTACGCCAGTTTATCCTGACCAATCACAATCACCCTCATGACGTCACCAGCGAGCTTTGGTGCAAAATATTGAGCAATGCATCAGCGGAGAGCTGGGTTGGGCTGATAGTATCAATGCCAAATTCCTTGTAGATAGCCTCTCGGGTGGGGTCATATACCCGAGCAATGACTGTGGATACCTCAAACATCGTGCGGGCAACTTGAGCCACCATTAAGTTGATATTGTCTTCGTCAGTAACGGCTAGCAAACAGTCTGCCCGGTTAATTCGGGACTGTTCTAAAACCGCCATTTCGGTAGCATCGCCAACGACGGTAAAGCCGCTAAATTCAGCCGACAACTGATCGAAGGCAACCTCGCGGGCATCCACAATCACGACATTGTGCCCTTGGTTACTTAAATGACTGGCTAGTAGCGCTCCTAACCGTCCGCACCCTACCACCACAATTTCCTGAGTTTTTGCCACTAACCTGCTCTCCCTGGCGAACCCTGCGATCAGTCATGATTGATTGCTAGTTGTACCCCACTCCTTTCATCCAGCACTAGCTCCATCCGCAATCCTCTGACAGCGAAGGAGCTGAGTCACTGTCATCGGGATGACGGCGGCGGTGGTGATCGCACAATTGCTCAACCGCCCGCTAAACCTCTCTACCATGATCTGAAACTCTCTTCAATGCAACTGCTGATCAAGGGCAGGCTGTCACCTTGTCAACATCGCCAAACTACCAACAGAAAGTACTGACTTCTATTGTTAAATCTGGGAAGAAGATTGTTGCAGGCATACTTTCAGCTCTGGCAACAACATTTCATTCAAGGTGATGGCAATAACCCAATCCTGCTCAGCAATTTCAGGGTCATCACTCAGGCTGAACAATTGATCTCCTCGCACTAAACCTAGTAAATAGCACTGCTCTGGCAGTTGAACCGCACTCATCCGAACTCCTAGATAGATGCTATTAACATATATTTGACGCACATATGTCAGCGGTTTTATACTTGGTAATGACATCTCAAACCATAAAGCTGCTTGCTAGATAATAACTAACTCGAAACCTGAATCACCCGAGTTAATTCAACTATTCTTTACGTAGTTTTATTTGTGTAAAGAATGATTTAAAAGAGTTGAAACATAACATTACCACAGAGAATG
>PXDR01000169.1 GCA_003566335.1 Cyanobacteria bacterium T3Sed10_344R1 | reverse complement strand
TGATGGAGGAGAATGGCCGATGCCGGTTTTCCTGCGAACTCTATCGGCGCTATTTTGAGGCCGAGTTGGGCGACCCAGCCACGGAACCCCTGCGCGTCGTCAACCAATTGCAAAGCGAAAACCAGAAGCTTCAGGCTTTGGCCTATACCGATGGCCTCACCCGCATTCCCAACCGTCGCGCCTTTGACCTGCGGCTGGCTCAGGCTTGGCAGCAGGGACTATTGGCCCAAACGCCAGTAACCTTAATGCTGGCCGATATCGACCACTTCAAGCACTACAACGATACCCACGGTCACCTTTTAGGAGATGCCTGTTTGCAGTTGGTGGCCCGCATTTTGCGTCGCCAGGTGCGATCCAGCCTCACGGATTTTGTCGCCCGCTACGGGGGTGAAGAATTTTCGGTCATTTTGCCGAATATTTCCCTCGACATTGCCCAACAGCGGGCCGAACAGTTGCGGTCGCAAATTAAAACCATCACCGCCGATTCAGAGTTGCCCGGTGTCACCCTGAGCATTGGGCTGGCGAATGTGCGACCAACCGAAACGAGTAGCCCCGCGCAATTGGTGGCGGCGGCGGATCGGGCGTTGTACGAATCGAAACGGCTGGGGCGCGACCGGGTGACCACGGTGTCCCAGCTTAAATCGTTCTAAGTTAGCCTTCTATCCGGCCACAAGCACCGTGACAAGCCTACCCCTCGCCCCAACGTCCCGCTACCCATTGCCGCCCTACCAGGTTGGGGGAAGTCTCAGCCCAGATCGGCCCAGCTATGTCTACCGTCAGGCGGATGCCCAGCTTTACCAGGCGCTGGTCTCCGGGGAATTTTGCTACGTTCTCAACAGCCGTCAGATGGGCAAGTCCTCCCTGATGGTGCACACCCTACGACGGCTAGAGACCGAGGGCTATCGCTGCGCCACCCTAGACATCACCAGCCTTGGGTCTCATCAGGTAACGGCGGCCCAGTGGTATCGCGGCGTGGTGGCGGATCTGTGGCGGGGCTTCGGCCTGGTTGGGCAGTTTGACTACAAAACCTGGTGGCAGAACCAGGGAGATGTTCCTCCGGTGCAAAAGCTCCACGGCTTTTTGCGAGAGGGCCTGCTGGAACCCTGGCCCGACCAAACTTTTATTATCTTCATCGACGAAATCGACAGCATTCTGGGGTTGGATTTTTCCCTGGATGACTTCTTTGCCCTAATTCGGTTTTGCTACAACCAGCGGGCGGTGGATCCTAGGTATCGGCGGATCACCTTTGCGATTTTTGGCGTGGCTACCCCCGCCGATTTAATTCAGGATCGCCAGCGCACGCCATTCAACATTGGTCAGGCCATTCCCCTCAATGGCTTTGAAGGGTCAGAATGTGGGCCGCTCCTAGCGGGTCTAGAACCCACCATTACCCAGGCCGAGGCCATTTTGCAGGCCATCCTCGACTGGACAGGGGGGCAACCCTTCCTTACCCAAAAGCTGTGCGCCCATATCTGGCAACGGTATGCGGATCAGGGCAGCCAGATTGCGGTGCCAGCGGGGCAGGAAGCCGACTGGGTGCGCCAACGGGTGTTTGAACACATTATTAACCACTGGGAAACCCAGGACGAACCGGAACACCTCCGCACCATCCGCGACCGCCTGCTGCGCCACGCCGACGGCATGGGTCGGGTGCTGGGCCAATATCAGCGCATCCTACGGCAGGGCCAAGTGCCCCTCGACCAATCGGCAGAGGAAACGGAACTGTTGCTGTCGGGCCTGGTGGTGAAGGCGAAGGGGCATTTGCGGGTCAAAAACGCCATTTACTCAGCCATTTTCAACGAAGACTGGGTGGCCCATCACCTGCACCACTGGCGGCCCTACTCCCAGGCCATCCAAGCCTGGATTGATTCTCAGCGCACCGATGCCTCGCGGTTGCTGCGGGGGCAAGCCCTGCAAGATGCCCAGGATTGGGCGCAGGGAAAGCGGCTCAGCGATGATGACTATCAGTTTCTAGCCACCTCGGTGGAGTTTGATCGTCAGGCCGTGCGGTTGGCCCTCTCCGCAGAACGCAGCCAAGCCATGGCGGCCCAACTCCAGCAGACCCAGCGGGTAGCGCACCTGCAACGGTGGCTGTTGGGCACCCTAGGAATTGGGTTTGTGCTGGCCAGTGGGCTGGGCAGCTTGGCCTGGTACCAGTCTGGGCGGGCTAGCCAGAGTGAGCAGATGGCCCGAATCAGCGAAGTACAGGCCCTCGCCGCCTCCGCCGAGGGCTGGTTCGACTCCAAAAAACGTTTGGATGCCCTGCTGCAAGCCATCCGTGCCCAACAGCAATTGACTCGCCTGCGCCAGCCCGCCCCCACCCTGCAAGCCGAGGTCGAGCGGGTGCTGAGGAAAATTATTTTGGGCATCAACGAGGTCAACCGCTTCTCTGGGCACAGCGGGGAAATTCGAGCCGTGGCCTACAGCCCCGACGGCAGCCACATGGCCTCCACCAGCAAAGACAACACCATCAAGCTCTGGAACCTCGATGGTTCCCTGCGCCACACCCTCACCGCCCCGGACGACATCGAGGCCGATCAGGAGGCGCTGACCATCGCCTATCGCCCCACGGGGGATCAGCTGGTGGCGGGCTACAGCAACGGGGCCATTCGCCTGTGGAATACCAACAGCGGGGAGCTGATAGAGACCTGGGAAACTGAATCGACTCGCATGATCAGTCTGGCCTTTAGCCCCGATGGGGAACGGGTGGCGGCGGGGGATATCCGGGGCAACCTCCAGCTTTGGCGGCGGGATGGCACCCTGCTCCACCAAATCAGGGCCCACGACGCCATGGTTAGAACAGTCGCCTTCAGCCCCGATGGGGAGGTGCTGGTCTCGGGCAGTGCCGACCAAACCCTCAAGGTGTGGCACCCCACCGAGGGCCGATTGCTCAATACCCTCAGCGGCCATCGCGCTACCGTGGCCCATGTGGCCTTTAGCCCCGATGGCGATCAAATCGCCTCCGCCAGTTCCGACAAAACCATTGTCCTCTGGGATCGGGCGGGACAGATCATCACCCGTTTGGAAGGGCACCAGGCCTCGGTGACCAATGTGCGCTACCTCGCCGATGGGCAACGGCTTGTCTCCACCAGCCTCGACCATGAGGTGCGGTTTTGGCAGCGCAACGGTGAGTCTCTGCCCGCCTACGAAGGCATTGCCGCCGCCGGACGCTCCATTGACCTCAGCCCCGATGGAGAATTTATGGTGTCGTCGGGACTGCCAGACGATCACGAAGCGGTGCTGTGGCGGCTGACGTCGCCCTTTTATAGGGTAATTGGCAGCCACGATGCGCCGATTATTGGGGTGGCCCACAGCCCCACAGCGGATATGCTGGCCTCCTCCGGGGTGGATGGCCAGGTCAAACTCTGGCAGACGGACGGCACGCCGTTAGCCGCCATTCCGGCCCACCGTGCCCCCGCCATCGATGTGGTGTTTAGCCCCGATGGCCAGATCCTCTCCTCCGCCAGCATGGACGGCACCATTCGGCTCTGGCAGCCCGACGGCCCCCCCCTCCTCACCTACCCAGGGCACCAGCCCAACGTGGCGCGAGTCACCTTCTCCCCCGATGGTCAGACTATTGCTTCGGCGGGGATGCAGTCGAATCTTCAGTTTTGGCGGCTCGATGGCCAAGCTGCCCAGCTCTCCGCCCTACCCCAGGAGGGAATCACCAGCCTGGTCTGGCATCCCCAGCGGTCTCTATTGGCCTACAGCAACGCCGATAACGCCATCCAGTTTCTAGATCCAGCCACCAACCGCCCCACCCAAACCCTGGTAGGCCATACCGCCCATATTCGCGACCTAGCCTTTGATGCCGAGGGCCGTTACCTGGCCTCTGCCAGCGAAGATCGCACCCTGCGCCTGTGGGATGCGGATCGGGGAGAGGAGGTCGCTGTGCTAGCAGGGCACACCGATATTATTTGGGATGTCACCTTTGCTCCTGATGCGGCTGACACAATCCTGGGGGTGCCGTTTTTGGCCTCTGCTGGGGGCGACAAAAGTATCCGGCTCTGGACGTTGACGGGCGAACCCATCGCCATCCTGGATAAACACAATGCGGCGGTGTATCGGCTCAGCTTTAGCCCCGATGGCCGCTGGCTGTTTTCCGCCAGTGCCGACGAACGGCTGATTCGCTGGGATCTCGAAGCGGTGATGACGGTCGATCCCTTAGACTATGCCTGCGACTGGGTGCAAGACTACCTCTCGACCCACGAGGATCTGGGTGACGAGACCCGGCAAATCTGCGATTGACTAACCAAAACCCCCATCCCCAAAAGGCGATCCATGGGCCTCCTGACCCAGTTCAGATCTGCGCTTAATCTGAGTGTTGATGTACCTGGCCTTGAACAACATTGCCAAACGCTGGAAGCGACCGATTAAAGAACGGTCTCTCGGGGGTCAACACCGATCTACTCGTTGAGATAGTTCACTAAGCCCAGTTCATCAACTAGACCTGCGACTATCCCAAGGTGGTCTAAGTTCTTCACCGTCAGGCTGGGGTCACTCATCACAACCTCGCATCCGTTGCATCAATTCCGAAGTATGACGCTTTATTCTCGATGTGACACTTCAAAGGACGGAATGTGGGATCAAGGAGTCACCCAGTCGGGGTGGTGGCCCATATCGTTGAATGAAATCGAGCACATATTAGGGAAGAGGTGCTGAATCCATTGGAAAATAAACCACTCTTGGGGGTAGTGACCGTGATGTTGCTGCTGATTGCTTGTGGTGCCCCGGAGGGAGAGCAAGAGTTAGAAGCCGCTTTAGACCTATCTCAAGGTGGCGGTGTGGCGGTCAAATCTAACGAGATATTTGAGTCTGAGCCCAGCCTAGACAGTACAATCACGGGTCAGATGACTACCAGAATCGATAGGCTGATGGCGCAATATGGCGATGGCCCTGGCGGTGCAGTGATGGTTATCCAAGCAGGCGACATTGTCCACCAAAACGGCTATGGTTTGGCAAATGTAGACCAGGAAATTCCCATCACCCCTGAGACCCTCTTCCATTTAGGCTCCGTGGGCAAACAGTTCACTGCAATGGGCGTCCTGATTTTAGCCGAACGTGGACAGGTTGATATCGATGCCCCTATCCGCACCTATATCCCTGAGTTGGCTTGGATGGACGGGGAAGTAACCGTGCGCCGACTCCTGAATCACACGTCTGGCGTAATGGGCTACGACGAGAGTGACCTCATCTATGATGCT
>PXDR01000084.1 GCA_003566335.1 Cyanobacteria bacterium T3Sed10_344R1 | reverse complement strand
TGGGGTAAACGTTGGGGATGGGCAAAAAAACTGAAGCTGGAAGGAAATTAGGCAGAGACACAGACGGAGGAGATCGGTTCAGCCAGTCCTCAGCAGCTAACCCCTCCCAACCCTATCCTGATTTTTTGGGGAGCGGGTCAAGACTGTGTTTAGCTTGGGCTATCTACGCCCCAGCTTTGCAAAGTTAGCTTAAACACAGGTTGGCTAATGTGCGTAAGGACGCAGGGCAGTTTACTGAACACCGCCCTTCAGAATACCCATTTCCCCGCAGATCTACTCAATATCCAATTTGCCCGGGGCTGTTCGGGCAAGTTTCCCCATCCGATCTAAACCCGCCGATCGCGCTGTAGGTCGTAAATGGCCTTCTCCCAACACCACTGTTCCGAGCGGCCAGGGTGATATTCCTGGACTTTGGCGACGAGGCGCAGCGCGGTCGGGCGATGGCCATTGACCAACCGCAGCAGTTCCCGTTCAGTTTGTCGGCGGATGCCGCCCGTGCTGCCGAGGGAGCGGCTAGACCGACTGGGCGATCGCGACAGGGAGGGGGGCGATCGCCGTCGTAACCAAGCCACGACGGCCCAAATCAGCACGATGGCAAAAATAATCGGCAGAAGAGACATAGACAGACAGTTAGACCGTTTTAGAGATAGACGGTTTTGAATAACAGATTATGCAATAGACGTTATGGCATAGATGCGTTACGGCATAGATGCGATCGCCCAGTTAATCGCCCAGTTATCGGCCTACACTAAACGCCGCTTGATCAAATTCCTGACTCAGAGACCATCCCGATGAACACTCCACCGATCCATCCCCTACAGACTGCTGACCCTGCAGTACGACAACTCTTAATTTTCTGGTTTGGCGATCCGGCAGATCCACAGAGTGACTACGGTCAGCAGCGATCGCAGTGGTTCAAAAAAGATCCGCAGTTTGATGATGCCCTGAGACGACAGTTTTTAGCAGACTACGAACGAGCTGCCGCTGGACAGCTCGACCTTTGGAAACAGCAGCCCTACCCCTGCCTAGCCTTGATTTTGCTGCTGGATCAGTTTCCCCGCAACGGATTTCGCGGCGATCCCCGCAGTTTTGCCACGGATGCCAAGGCTAGGGCAGTCACAGAAGCGGCCCTGGCCCAGGGGTTTGATGCCCAACTGCTGCCGGTGGAGCGACTGTTTGTCTATTTGCCGTTAGAGCACAGCGAGTCCTTGGCCGATCAGGATCGCTGTGTGGCCTTAATAGAAAGCCTGGTGGACGAGAGCCCTGAACTGGCCAGCACCCTAGACTACGCCATTCGCCATCGCCAGGTGATTGCTCAATTTGGGCGGTTCCCGCACCGGAACGAGGTCTTGGGCCGGGACACGACAGCGGCAGAGGCGGCGTTTCTCCAGCAGCCGGGCTCTCGGTTTTAGGGGAATTAGCTGGGGGGGATGGGGGCCACTATTGAAATCAGCTGAGATCAGCGCGGAAACCTGAGGGGGTAACCGGAGCTAAGATGCGCTCAAAATTTGATCGTCCAGGCTGAAGTCAATCTCGGTGTTCCCCCGTCCGCTGGGCAGATAGTCGTTTTGGTAGGCATCCTTGAGGCCAGCCACTAGGTCAAATTGGGGCGTCCAGTTGAGGTCGGCTTGGGCTTTGTGGATGTCGGCGAAGAAGTGCTGTACCCGCATGGGAAAGGCTTTGCGCTTGCCAAAGTCGAACTGTTTGGGGTCGTAGTGCACCAGGTTGACGGTAGCGGGATCTTTGCCGATGGCGGTGGCGCAGGCCCGAGCGAGGCCGTCAAAGCTAACGGCTTTGGGGCCGGAAATGTTGTAAATCTGACCGTTGGCTTTGGGGTTGCCGAGGACGGCGACCATGGCGCGGGCGAGGTCAGCGACGTGGCCTAGGTGGGTCAGGGCCATGCCGCTACCGGGGATGGGGATAGGGCGATCGCAGACTAACCGGTCAAAGAACCAGGCTTCTAGGTCGTTGTAGTTTTGGGGGCCGTAGATATAGACGGGCCGCACGGCGGTAAAGGGAACCGATTGTTCTGCGAGATAAGCTTCGGTGGCAAATTTGCCTTTGTGGCGACTGTTGGGATCAACGGCATCGCCTTCGACATGGGGCATCTGATCCGATTTCAGATACACCCCAGCCGAGCTGACGTAGACAAAATGCTGGAGTTTGCCCTTGAACAATTCCACCAGGGGCTGGGTGTCTTTGAGTTCCCGGCCATTGTTGTCAAAGATGGCGTCGAAGGATTCTCCGGCCAGTTTGGCTTTGAGTTGGTCGGGGTCTTTGCGATCGCAAACAATTTGACCCACACCGCTAACTGGTGCCGGATGGTTGCCGCGATTGAGCAAAACCACTTCATGGCCCGCCGCGACCAGTTGCTGGGTAAGAGATACCCCAATAAACCGCGTCCCGCCAATCACTAAAACCCGCATTTCTGCACTCCCTGCGATCGCATCACCCCCCATCCTACGACGCTCTGATGATGCCCTGACGATCCTCTAGCTCCACTCAGGATGGAACGCTGCCGCTCTAACGTGCTTCTAACGCCCCGTTCTGTCACAGATCCCCGCCGAGGATTTAAGCTAAATCAAAGGCCCATAATCTTCACATCAGCGGCGAAGGAAGCAACAAGCGATCCGGCTGATCCCCTGGACACCAGGGCTGACGCCAGTCGTCCTACCCCTTAAACCAGCTCACAACTGACCGGAGATCAATCTGGACAGAAGTTTAAGCTTTGCATGTAAATGGCCTTTGCCCCCCTCGCTTCCCTTAGATCCCCCCTAGAATGTGGATCAATTGAAGCCTTCACTCAGTTGACGCAGTAGCACATAGTCCAGACATCGCAGATTCAGGCCCCGCTTGCCCACGGAGACCAATAACCTTGATCAAAGAGCTAGAGCAAGCCTATCGCGTTCTTGACCTAGAGCCGGGTGCGTCGTTAGAGGACATCAACCAAGCCTACAAAGACTTGGTGTTTATTTGGCATCCCGATCGCATCCCTAGCGACAATCCCCGGCTGCAGCAAAAAGCCGAAGAAAAACTCAAGCAGTTGAATCTAGCTCGGGATACGCTGCGATCGCAGCCTCGGGTCGGCAGCTTCCGGTCAGCGGCCCATGCCTCCACAGCCTCAGGGGCATCCTCTGCCTCACGGTCGGCCTATGCCTCTGCCCAATCTCATTCTGGCAGCGCCTATCGAGACCGCTATCGGGACAGCAGCTACCGCGACAGCAGCCAGTCTCCCTATCGCTACCAAGCCTATGGCTCATCCCAAGCCTATAGCCGCCCTTACCAGACCTATTACCATCCGCCTCGGCCCACCTATGGCCCGGAATACGGCAAGAGCTATCGCTCTGCTGGATACGGTTCTAGCGGATATAGCGCCCCTGGATATGGGTCTGCCGGATATGGCCAAAGTGCAGCCAGCCGTAGAGAGCGCAGCGCCAGCACTAGCCAAAATCCCTATGCCCATCGCACCCCCAGCGATGCCGCCTCTAATTCGTCATCAACTAAGTCAAGCGGCAGCAGTAGCCCCCACCGCTCTCGCCAAGCCCCTGACCTAAGCGAATCCAACTTTCGCGGTGCAGACCTGCGGGAAAAAGATCTCTCTGGGCGCAACCTAAGCGGCTGCGACTTGACGGATGCTGACCTCAGCGATGCCTTTTTGCACAAGATCAACCTGAACCGGGCCAACCTGCGCCGGGCCAAGCTGTTTCGGGCCAACCTGCTGCAAGCCGACCTCAGCCATGCCAATTTGCGGGAAGCCAATTTGGTGGGGGCCGACCTCAGCGGGGCCGACCTCAGCGGGGCTGACCTCAGCGGAGCCCGAGTCGGCTTTGGCGACAAAATTATGGTGAAGCTCACAGGCACCACCCTAAAAGGCACGATCATGCCTGACGGCACCATTCACGATTGAAGCCAGGGCCAGAACCGGATCGGCTAAAGCTAGGCTCAGCAGCGGGATCAGCCATGACTGGAACCCCCTGTCTGCGGATCTGCTGAAAACCGGCACTTAGGCTCGATTCAGACGCAAGCAAAGCCAGGATAACCGGGATAATAGAAGATTCAGGCGCTGTGCGATCGCAGCGCTGTCATTCTCCTATCAGTGGAATCGATTTGACGATGACCGTTATTAATCGCCCTGGGATGGGGGATCACCTAAACTCGATCGCAAAGACTGGAGAGATCTGAGGGACGACCCCTAGGGAGAAATCATGCCGGATAACCGCAAAAGCCACGTTGTCACCCAGGGGGTGCAACGAGCCCCCAACCGCGCCATGCTGCGCGCAGTCGGTTTTGAAGATGCCGACTTTTCTAAGCCAATTGTGGGCCTAGCCAACGGCTACAGCACCATCACCCCCTGCAATATGGGCCTCAACACCTTGGCCCAACGGGCCGAGGCCGGACTGCGCACCGCCGGATCGATGCCCCAAATGTTTGGCACCATCACCATCAGTGACGGCATTTCCATGGGCACCGAGGGGATGAAATACTCCCTCGTGTCTCGGGAAGTGATTGCCGACTCGATTGAAACCGCCTGCACCGGGCAGAGCATGGATGGAGTGCTGGCAATTGGCGGCTGCGACAAGAATATGCCTGGGGCAATGATCGCCATGGCCCGGATGAACATTCCCGCCATTTTTGTCTATGGCGGCACGATCAAACCTGGCCGCTACAACAACGAAGACCTAACCGTAGTTAGCGCCTTTGAAGCCGTCGGTCAGCACAGCGCAGGCAAAATCTCTGAAGAAGAGCTGCTAGCGGTCGAGCGCCATGCCTGCCCAGGGGCGGGCTCTTGCGGCGGCATGTTCACCGCCAACACCATGTCTTCGGCTTTTGAAGCCATGGGCATGAGCTTGATGTATTCCTCCACCATGGCGGCGGAAGATGCCGAGAAAGCAGACAGCGCCGAAAAGTCGGCCTTTGTGCTGGTGGAAGCGATCCGCAAGCAAATCTTGCCCAAGCAAATCCTCACCCGCAAAGCTTTTGAAAACGCCATGGCGGTGATTATGGCCGTGGGCGGCTCAACCAACTCCGTGCTGCACCTGCTGGCAATCGCCCACACCATCGGGGTAGAGCTCGCCCTCGAAGACTTTGAAACCATTCGCGCCAAGGTGCCGGTGCTGTGCGATTTGAAGCCCTCTGGCCGCTATGTAGCGACGGATTTGCATAAAGCCGGTGGGATTCCCCAGGTGATGAAAATGCTGTTGGTTAACGGTCTACTCCACGGCGATGCCCTGACCATCACCGGCCAAACCGTGGCGGAAGTGCT